>JAGTVF010000226.1 GCA_018224315.1 Desulfobacterales bacterium
AACTGGACATACCTGTTTTATAGACGCGTGGCATATGGGGTCAAATCTTTAATTTTGACAATTAATCTGAAAAGATAGTCTTCCATTTGTCAAGATTAAAGATTTGACCCCTCTAAACATGCTGGCCCCATGGCTTGCCTCCCCTATGCCTGCCTTCCAAAGAAGCGATGGCAGGGCGGGCAGGGCATAAGTGGGTTGTCATGGGGTATTGGGTTTTGTATGGTGGCCGCAATTGTCTCTGATCTTTTTTGCTGTTTTCAAGGAGTGCCTGTATGGTTGAGTGGAAAGACAAGGCTGCGCATCAGGCCTCAAAATTCATCAACGGCACCGGCTGCCATGTGTTTTTAACCGGCCGGGCCGGTACGGGCAAGACCACGTTTTTACATGACATCCGCCGGCGCACGCACAAAAACACCATTGTGGCCGCGCCCACCGGCATTGCCGCCATCAATGCCGAAGGCGTGACCCTCCACTCTTTGTTCCAGCTGCCTTTTGGCGCATTTATTCCGGAAGACCGCCCGCCCGGGGACGGGGCCCCGGATTTTGAGTTAAACACGCCCCGGTCTTTGCGCCGGAATCTCAAAATGCACACCACCAAGCGCAACATGCTCAGAAAGCTGGAACTGCTGATTATCGATGAGGTCAGCATGCTGCGCGCCGATTTGCTCGACGCCATTGATTCGGTGCTGCGGATGGTCAGAAGACGGCCGGATGCAGCCTTCGGCGGAGTCCAGGTCCTGTTTATCGGCGATCTGCAGCAGCTGCCCCCGGTGGTCAAAGACAGCGAATGGCAGGTGTTAAAAGAATTTTACGAAACCATGT
The DNA here is from genome assembly GCA_018224315.1 of Desulfobacterales bacterium. Taxonomy (GTDB): domain Bacteria; phylum Desulfobacterota; class Desulfobacteria; order Desulfobacterales; family Desulfosalsimonadaceae; genus Desulfosalsimonas. The sequence continues at coordinate 823 of JAGTVF010000226.1, forward strand.
TTTTTTTCGGGGCCCGGGCCCTGGCGCAAAACAGTCCCGTATACATCGAGCTGTCCCACATTTACCGGCAAAGCGATGAAACCTTTATTTCCGTTTTAAACCACCTGCGAGACGGCCGGTTAACCGATGCAGACATCGAGTGTCTCAACCGCTGCTGCCGGCCCGGGTTTGCGCCGGACGCCGATGACGGATACGTGTTTCTGACCACCCACAACCGCAAGGCCGACCGGATCAATCAGGCAGAGCTGGAAAAACTGCCCGGAAAGCTTTTTGAATACAGCGCCCGGGTCAAGGGCAAATTTGATGCCCGCACCTATCCGGTGGAACCGGTGCTGGCGCTGAAAAAAGGCGCCCAGGTCATGTTTATTAAAAATGATCCCACAGGCGAGCAGCGGTTTTATAACGGCCGGATCGGCACGGTTGAAGAACTGGACCCAGACGGCATCAAGGTGGGCTTTGGCGGCCAGAGCCCCTCGGTCTGGGTGGAGCCGCATACCTGGGAAAACAAACGCTATACCCTCAACAAGGAAACAAACGAAATCGCCGAAAAAACCGTGGGCACCTTTGTCCATTACCCGCTGAAGCTGGCCTGGGCCATTACCATCCACAAGAGCCAGGGCCTGACCTTTGACCGCGCGGTCATTGATGTGGCCCAGGCCTTTGCCGCCGGACAGACCTACGTGGCCTTATCCCGGCTCACCGCCCTGGAGGGTCTTGTGCTGACCAGCCCCTTTCATGTCCGGGAAATGGCCCGGGACCCGGCCCTGGAGGCGTTTGCAAAACAGAAAACCGATCCAAAGGATCTGGAACCGGCCCTGGCGGGTGCGAGCCTGGATTATTTGGCCCGGACGGTGCGGGATGCCTTTGATTTTTCCGGCCTGGTGCGGGAAATGGATTTTCATGTGCGCACTTATACCAAGGATGCCGCCCATTCCAAAAAACAGGCTTACCTGGATTGGGCCCGCTCGCTTCAGGCCGATCTGCGGCCGGTTCGAGAAGTGGGAGACAGGTTTTTAAAGCAGCTTGACGCCATCCTGGCCCCGGAGCTGGACCTGGATCATCTCAGCCAGCGGGTGGACGCGGCCAAGGGATATTTTGCGCCGATCCTAAAAGGGTTCTGCGAGCGCATCAGCGCACACCTGGCAGAGCTGAAAACCCAGAAGACCGGGCTGAAAAAATATATTACGGAAATCGAGACCATAGATCAGCTTTTTTCGGGCCGGATGCAGGAAATTGAAAAAGCCGCTGTCTTAATTGATTCGTTTGCCGGCGGAAAAGAGCTCACCAGAGCCGATCTGCCCGGGACCGGCGCGGAAAAAACAGAGGCCGGCCCGGCATCCGGGACGGCTGCAGCCAGGGAAAAAAAAGAAAAAAAACCGTCCACGAAAAAAACCGGCACCAAAACAGCAAGCCTGCAGCTTTTCAACCAGGGCAAAACCATCGGGGAAATCGCCCGGGAACGCTCGCTAAACCCCCGCACCATCCAGGGTCACCTGGCCTACTGGATCGAGCAGGGCGAAATTGCGGCCACCGACCTGGTGGCCAAAGAAGATCTCAATGAAATCCTTTCCGCCATCAGGCAGCTGGAAACCCCTTATCTCAAACCTGTTTATGAATTTTTCTCCGGCAGATACGACTATCCCGCCATCCAGTTTGCCATGGCCTGTTTCCGGCACCGGACCAATGGGGATTCCGGCGGAAACTGATACCGGCGCAATGGTTCAACCAAAATATTGTCCTTTACAATGTTGATGGCACTGCAAAAAGACCGGCTGTGTATCTGCCGGGATCAGGAAATCAATTGACAGCCCTGCTGCCGGGCTGCTATAGAATTTTAAAAAATAAGGGGCTGAAGCCCCTTTGTTGCTGTAGATTTCAAAAAACGCCGTGAACACGGCAGTTCACTGCATTTCAACAAAAGCCGGATCCCAATTGAGGCCACGAAGGCCAGGGTTTTTCCGTGACACGGAAAAACCGTCTTTCGTGGCCTTTTTTTGTGCCCGAAAGATCCTTAAAGAATTTTTGATGCCGGCCAAAAAACACGGTTTCAAGGAAAAGCAGGGAGTTTAAGCAAATGAAAATTTTAAAAACAGCTGTCCTGGCGGCATTTTTTGTGATTCTGACCTGCCAGCCGGCCTTTGCCCATCATC
>JAGTVF010000227.1 GCA_018224315.1 Desulfobacterales bacterium
CAAATTTGTATTTATTTTGTTTTTCGGCCCGGAAAGGGTTTTTTCCATTGTCCACGCGCCCCAACAATGCAAAAACACTCCCGGGAAACCGGATACCGGGAAAAGTCTTGCGCAGTTTTTTTATTGCGATCTGCCGGCAATACCGGGCACTGCAGACAAAAAATCTTGCATAACTTTTATGGCATCGCAATAAAAAAACTGCATTTAATTTTGCCAGCGCACCGAAGATCACATGGAAACACGAATTCAGAGCAAAATAATATATCATAATTTCAGATATCTGTACCTTTTGCTGCATTATTACTGCAGTCGGAAAATCAAAATTTTGAGCGATTCGCATGGTATGATTATTGCTTTCATACTTTAAATCTTTTTGGCTGGACCCATGCAATCCATGTTTGCGGGGCAGAATCCGGATACGACAATAAAAACAAGAAAATCAACAGGAGGTGTACATGTCGGTACGCAGAAACAGAATGCAACTTTTTTGGATGGTGATTGCAGCCGCCCTTGTATGGTGCGCGCAGCCCGCCCTGGCACAGGTCCAGGCGGAAATTGACAAGCAGGAATACCTGGCCGGCGATACAGTAACCATTTCCGGCCAAATCGAACCGGGAAAAGATTTATACATTGCAATCGCTTCCCAGCGCAAATTTGCCCCCAACGAAGCCGGTGGCGTCAATGAAATCAAAAGCCTGAACGCCGCTGTAGAGGAAAACGCCTTTGAGGCAGACACGTCAGTGCCTGTGCTTTACTACATGCTCACCAACAATCCCGCCCGGTTCGGCACGGTGGAGAAAAAGCGCTTTGGCGGCCCCTCATTTGTCAAGGGCATCTACAGCACCACCATGTTTAACCTCGCTGACTGGCAGGGGCTGGACCAGGAAGCCAAAAGCATGCTCGGGCCTTTAAAAACTCCGGAAGACTGGGCGTTTTTCAAATACAACCATGAAAACGGCTATGGGATCAACACCATTACCAAGGAACGCACCCAGGTGGGCAAGGTCACCATTTTTGCCCGAAGCGTGCTCACTGATCATGAAAAAAGCGGCAATTACTGGGACGAAGGCACAACGATCGACCTGGACAAAACCACGGGCGAATTTACCGCCACGTTTGAGTCCTTCCGTCACACCCCGCCTGACACCTCCTTTGATGTGGTTGTCAACGGAGAAGAAATCGGCGAATACACTCTGGCCGGAAACGGCTTTTGGCTGTCTCTGGGCGGCCGGTACATGAACCCGCTGTGGATTATTCTTGGTGCAATTCTGGTGGGCGCATTTTTCTCCCTGATCGGGGCTGCCGGCGGAATGCTCATGGCCGCCTACCAGGTGATGGTGGTCAACACCATGGGACCTGTGGGCATCAACGCAGCCAACGTGCTTCGCCCCTCCAACGTGGCCCTGACCCTGTTTTCGCCCCTGGGCTCGTTTTACCGGTATGCCATCAAGGAACGGCGCGTGGCATGGCCCGTGGGACTGTCATTCGGCGTTGGTATTCTCATCGGCTCCATCTGGCTGGGCAAATATGTCACCCAGTTTCTCGATCTTGCATCCTATAAAGAATGGCTGGCCGTGCTGGTGGTGATCATGGGTATCCGAACCCTGTATGAGCTCACCCCCCAGGCCATGAAAAAACGCCAGAACATCAAGGCCATGACCAAGAAATTCAACGAGGAAGTCCAGAAGGCCAAGGAAGAAGGCCGGGCTGCCCGCATGGGCCGCATTGAGCCCATGTCCACCGGTGCCAACAAACTGTTTAACTACCAGTTCAAGTTCTGGGGCGAGGAATTTAAGATCAATCCCCTGCTCTTCGGCATCATCGGTGTGGGCATCGGCATTGTTTCCCGGGCGTTCGGCATCGGCGGCGGATTTTTGCTCACTCCGCTGATGACCATGATCGGGGCCCTGCCCATGTACGTGGCCGTGCCGGTTTCTCTGGTTGGAACCTGCTTTTCCAGTATCGGTTCCTTTATTGGATACCTGCTAAACGGTTACCTGCCCGATCTCTGGATCGCCATTGCCATTATCATCGGCGGTTTTGTGGGCGGATACATCGGCAGCCGGATGCAGAAGATGTTTACCGAAGTACAGCTCAAGGTCATCCTGGCGGTTGTGCTGTTTTTCCTCTTCTTCCGGTTTTTCAAAATCGAAATCTGGATCTAGGGTGACCCGGCAATGATGGACACACTCTGGATGTTTATTGTAACAATGGTCCAGCATGGGCAGCAAGGGCTGAACATTTTGTTCAGCCCCCTGCACATGCTGGGGCCCACCGCTGCTGTGGCCGGCATTGCCGTGCTCACAGCAGCGGTGACCAGGGTGTTTGGCAAAAAGTTCAAGACAAAGCGTTACAAGGAACTGGAGCAAGAGTTTTATTACTGGTATGATATCAAGCAGCAGGCACTTCAGGTAAAAGACGCGGATCCGGAAAAAGCCAAACAGCTCGGGCGAAACATTGACCAGGGGCATCTCAACAAGGTTTATTACGACTTTTTTTTCGAAGGTTTTTTAAAAAACCTGTTGACAATGTATATTCCCCTGTTTCTGATGCTGGGATACGTCAATGCCACCTATGCGCCTGAAGCGCTGGAAGCCCTGACAGGCAGGACATACCTGTTTATGCTGCCCTGGTTTAACGGACAGCAGTATCCCATTGGCGCTGTCTTCTGGTTTGTCTGCTGTGTTGTGTTTTTCTACGTGGCTGCATTTGTTGTCCGGATGATGCTTGAAAAGAAACAAAGGGATACCGCTTCGGCGCAAAAGGCGATATAATGCTGTCTGCCCAAATGTTTACAGAATGGATGGATGCGGTATTTCCCGATTGGTATGCCCTGTTGTC
>JAGTVF010000228.1 GCA_018224315.1 Desulfobacterales bacterium
ACCATCACCTCGGCTGTCACCGCCTCCACGTCATGGATGGTATAGCGGTCCAGGCCCGGAGGGGCGGCGGATTGATAAAATTTTCCGTCAATGCGCACAGATTCGAACCCGTCTGTTGCAGCCCGGGCAATCACATCTGCATGATATCCTTTTCGCTTGCGCACCAAAGGGGCCAGAATTCTGATTTTCGCGCCGTGAAACTGCCGCAGGATCTGGCGGGTGATTTCCCCGGCATCCGCGGTCTGGCCGGCCACCCCGCAGCCGGGACAAAATGGCGATCCCAGGGCGGAAAACAGCAGCCGCAGGTAATGATACACCTCAGAGGCGGTGCCGGCCGTGGACATGGCCCCGGCCCGGGAAATTTTCTGCTCCAGGGCCACTGTGGGCGGCAAAGAGTCCACCCGGTCCACGTCCGGCCGGGAAAGGGGCTGCATGTACTGGCGGGCGTAAACCGGCAGGCAGTCCAAAAACCGCTCCCGTCCCTCGGAATACAAGACATCAAAGGCAAGGGTGGATTTGCCCGAGCCGCTCACCCCGGTAACACACACCAGGCGGTTTTTGGGTATCTCCACGGAAATATCGGCCAGATTGTGCTCCCGGGCGCCCCGGATGGAAATGCTTTTGCCGGAAACCGCTGTCCCGCGCCGGCCGGCGGATTCGGAAAAGGGTGAAACATCCGGGGCCCTGTTTTGCATGGCCCGGCCTGTGCGCGTGTCCAGCCCGGCGATATGCTCCGGCGGGCCCTGGCCCGTGATGCAGCCGCCTTCATCCCCGCCGGCAGGTCCCATGTCAATAATCCAGTCCGCAGACCGGGCCAGATCCATATCGTGCTCAATCACCACCACTGAATGGCCCGCATCTGCAAGCCGCTGCAGGCTGCCCACCAGATCGGCCACGTTGTCCGGGTGCAGGCCGGTTGTGGGCTCATCGAGCAGAAACAGCAGATTTTCCGCATACCGGGCCCGGGCCAGGTGCCGGGCCAGTTTCAGGCGCTGGGCCTCTCCGCCGGAGAGGGTGGGGGCGGATTGGGACAACGACAAATATCCCAGGCCGATGTCGATCATGGGCGCCAGTGCGTCCACCACAGCCGGCCGGTCCGAAAACAGCTCAGCCGCGTCCCGGGCCGGCAGCGACAGCACATCAGCAATATGACAGCCCCGGAAGTGCACGTCCAGCACGTAAGGCCGAAACCGCCGGCCGTCGCATCCCGGGCATCTCACATACACGTCCGGCAGAAACTGCAGCTCCACCCGCTCGTATCCCGCGCCCTGGCAGTGGGGGCAGGAACCAGCCGGAGTGTTAAAGGAAAACGCCGACTTTGTCAGTCCCATCTGCTTGGCCGCCCGGGTGCCGGCAAAGGCGGTGCGGATGGGGTCGAGCACCCCCATGTAGGTAGCCGCATTCATTCGCGTGTTTTTGGAAAGGGGCGACTGATCCACGAAAACGGCACCGGAAACATGATGATCCCCGGCAATGCTGCTGCAGGCACCCGGCTCCATGACCTCCAGGCCCTTTTGCCGCCGGAGATTGCGGTACACCACGTGATCCACCAGGGTGGATTTGCCTGAACCGCTCACACCGGTGACACACACCAGAAGTCCCAGGGGAATCTCAAGATCAATGTTTTTGAGGTTGTGTTCCCGGGCCCCGGTGATCTGCAGCTTTTTTGCCCCGGGTTTCCGGGGCTGCTCCGGCCGGGGAATCTGCAGGTCGCCCCGGAAATATGCGGCGGTTTTGGAGTTTTTGCGCCTGAGCAAACCCGCCGGGGTTCCCTGGTGCACCACATGGCCGCCGTCTGCACCCGGTCCGGGACCCAGATCAATGATCCGGCCCGCACTCCGGATAAAGGCTGCATCATGCTCCACCACCACAACGGCATTTCCGGCTGTGGCCAGCTTTGACAGCACGCCGGCCAGACGCTGCTTGTCCTCGGGATGCAGTCCCACCGAAGGTTCATCCAGCACGTACAGGGTGCTGGTCAAAGAAGCCCCCAGGGCCGTGGCCAGGGTCACCCGTTGGGTCTCGCCCCCGGACAGGGTCCGGGACTGGCGGCCCAGAGACAGATAGCCCAGGCCCACGTCGCAGAGAAACCCCAGGCGGTCCCGGATTTCCGAAAGCAGCATCTGCGTTGCCCGGTCGATTCCGGCCGGTTCCGGATCACGGAAAAATTGCCGGGCATCACGGATGGCCATCTGCTGGATTTGAGCAAAATTTTTGTCCCGGATGTGAAACAACAGGGATCCGGGCTTTAACCGGGCGCCATTGCAGTCCGGGCAGGTGAGATACTGCCGGAACCGGGACAGAAAAATCCGGGCGTGCTTTTTGTACCTCCGGCTTTTGAGCCAGTCGAAAAAATCGGAAATCCCGTACCAGGACCCGTCCCCTTCCCAGATCCGCTGCCGCAGGTCCGGATCCAGGTCCCGCCAGGCCGTGTCCGCGGGCAGGCGGTTGTTGCGCATCCAGGCCATGAGATCCTTCTGGCAGGCGTTATAGGACTGGGTCTGAAAGGGCCGGATCGCACCCTGGACAATGCTCTGTCCGGAATCGGGAATCACCAGGTCCGGATCAATGTCAATGACCCGGCCAAACCCGTTGCAGGTCTCGCAGGCGCCCACGGGATTGTTAAATGAAAACAGGGCGGCTGCGGGTTCAGAATACACGATATCGCAGTCGGGGCAGTGAAGGCTGTTGCTGAAATGCAGGTTTTCGCCGTTGTCTGCCATCTGCACCTGAATCCGTCCATGACCGAACTGCAGGGCCGCCTCGATGGAATCAATAATCCTGGCCCTGGCCCCGGTACTGACTTTCACCCGGTCGAGCACCACAGTCACCGACCCGGCCCCGCCGTAATCCAGAACCGCCTCCTGGATGCGAAGGGCCTGGCCCTGCTCCAGCACCCGGGAAAAACCCGCCTGCTCCAGGGTCTCGCGGATATCCCCCGGGCCGGCATCCCCCACAACCCGGGAAAAGCAAATCAGTGCCGCCCTGTCCCGCCCCCGGGCCATCAGGGTGTCAAAAATACGCTCCGGACTATCCCTTTGCACCGGCCGGCCGCAGCCCCGGCAGTAAAGATCGGCTGCCCGGGCAAACAAAGAGCGCAGGTAATCGTCAATGGAGGTCATGGTCCCCACGGTGGAACGCGACGTCTGCACCGGTGAGGTGCGGGCAATGGATATGGCCGGCAGCACCCCCTCGATGCGGTCTGCCTCGGGCCGGTCCAGCCGTTCCAGAAACTGACGGGCATAGGGGGAAAAGGTTTCCACGTACCTGCGGTAGCCCTCTGCATAAAGCACGTCAAAGGCCAGAGAGGACTTTCCCGCCCCGGCCACCCCCGTGATAACGGTCACCGCGCCCACGGGCACGGTGACATTGATATTTTTAAGGTTATTCTGCCGTGCATTGACCACACGGATCTGATCCTGAGCCATAATATTGCCTGTTTTTATTATTCTATTCGAAATCGTAGGGTTATACCTATTTGCATTGCCACCCGGTTACCCGACACATTCCTGTAAAGATAGATCCTTTACCGGCTTTCGCAAGGGCCGGGACGGGCATGATTTGTTCGCTGCTGACCGCTTGCGCGCTCAAATGCGACTCACAAACCATACCCGCCCCGGCCCTTGCCCAACGCTAAAATCCACTTCATGCCAAAAATCTTGCAAAACACCCGGTATCTTTTACATCGTGGGCCATCCCAGCGAAGTCATGTCCACATCTTTCTGCGGCCAGGCCCTGGCCTGCGAATACGGGGCCAAAAACAAAGACAGGCTTGAAGCCCGGGTCCTGCAGCTTCCCGAAGAACTCGACGACCAGATTGCAGGCCTGCAGCTCAAGGCCATGGGCGTGGAAATCGACGAACTCACCCAGGAGCAGAAAGATTATCTTGACAGCTGGGAAGAAGGCACCTGATGCTGAAAAAAACCTTGAACCTGGCGCCTTTGAAATGATATGAGTGTATAATTTCTTATTTTAACAGCA
>JAGTVF010000229.1 GCA_018224315.1 Desulfobacterales bacterium
AAATCTGAAACCCTCCGGGATTTTCAAGTTTACCGCATCTACTGCGTCAGATGCAGCCTCGCATAGTTGACAATAGCGAGTCTGCATCTTCCTTGTATCTGCGGCAAACTTGAAAATCGCTCAATTTAGGTACAAGTTATCCGGTTCGTTTAACAATACGCACTGCTGGCCGGCCACTGCCGGATCATTGAGCAGATCCCGGACCGGGCGGCCGAGCCGCGGATGGATCTGCTCTGCTGCAATATCGGCCAGGGGGCGCAGCACAAAGGCCCGTTGATGCATCCGGGGATGGGGCACCACCAGATCCGGTGTATCAATGATTTGATCGTCATAGAAGATCAGATCCAGATCCAGCTGCCGGGGCCCGAACCGGATTTCGCCGCGGACCCGCCCTGCCCTGTTTTCAACGTCTTTTAGCCGCGCCAGCAGCTGCTCCGGGGCCAGCCCGGTTTCAACGCCAAACACCGCATTGACAAACCACGGCTGATTGTCATAGCCCATGGGCGCGGTCTCATAATAGGGCGAATGGGCAAAAATTCTTATATCCGGGCTTTGTGCAAGCATTTCCGCCCCCTGCCGGCAGGCCGCCGCCCGGTCGCCGAGATTGGCGCCCACCGCAATATAGGCGATATGCTTTTTTTCAGCCGATGCCGGGCTCATGAGCCGATATCTGATTCAGGGTCAAAGGTCATTGTCTCAGACGGCCGGGATTTTGCGCCTTTTTCCGTGATACTGATCACCCGGTAGCGCTGGACCATGTCGGGCCGCAGGGCATCAAAAAACCGCCATACATCGGTTCTGCTCCGGCCCTCCTGAAAATCCACCTGCCCTGCCTGCTCAAAGCGCACCGGGCATCCCTGGCAGTCCAGTTCTTTGGGGGTCAGGGCCCGTTGCACGATAAATCCGGCCGGCCGGGCATAATCATCCTGCCAGTCTTCGGGCAGCTGCCATGTTAACAAAAGTCCGCCGTCCTGGCCCGCAAGCGCCAGATCAACGGCCGGGGCCGGAGGCAGGATTTTGGGCGGCTTTGGCGGGCCTTTTTTCCCGCAGGAAGCGGCAAAAAACATCAGGATAACCGCCAGCAGGACCACTGCTTTCCATCTCTTAAAATCCGGGTTCAGGGGGCCGGGTCTCATCTCTATACCCCCGGGATTTGAGATGCGGCATTGACCAGCTGTTTTCTGGCCCGGGCAATGGCGGCAGAGACATTGGCCCCGGCCGTGCCGCCGTAAACTTTTCTGCGCGCAATCATCCGGTCAACAGACATGGCCTCGTAAACATCTTTGTCAATGTTTGCATCAAACTGCTGCAGCTCGGAGAGGTCCAGTTCGTGAAGCTCTTTTCCGCAGTCTAAGGCATAGGCCACGGCCTTTCCCACGCAGGCATGGGCCTGGCGAAAGGCCATGCCCTTTGCCACCAGGTAGTCGGCCAGATCGGTTGCGTTTTGAAACCCGGTGTTTGCCGCCGCATGGGTTACATCCGCATTGACCCGGATATTGGGCATCATCCGGGTATAGATATCCAGGCAGGCCTTCAGGGTATCAACGATTTCCATCAGGGGCACCTTGTCTTCCTGCATGTCCCGGTTATAGGCCAGGGGCAGGGATTTCATCAAGGTCAGCAGATTGACCAGGTTGCCCGTGACCCGGCCGGTGCGGCCGCGCACCAGCTCCGGGATATCCGGGTTTTTCTTCTGGGGCATGATGCTGCTGCCCGTGCAGAAGGCATCCGGAAGATCCACAAAGCGAAATTCCGCAGACGACCAGAGCACCAGCTCCTCGGACAGGCGGGACAAATGGGTCATGCAGATGCTGGCCGCAGATGCGAACTCCAGCATGAAATCCCGGTCTGATACCGCATCCATGCTGTTTTCCGAAATTTTGGAAAACCCGAGCAGTCCTGCTGTGTAGGCCCGGTCCAGGTCATAGGTGGTGCCGGCCAGAGCCGCGCTGCCAAGCGGCATGACATCCATGCGGTTCAGGGCGCCGGCAAACCGGTCAAAATCCCGGGCGAGCATCTCATAATAGGCCATCACATGATGGGCAAACAAAACCGGCTGGGCCCGCTGCAAATGGGTATATCCGGGCATGACCACGTGGATGTTGGCTTCTGCCAGATCCACCAGCGCGGTTCGAAAATCAATGAGCTGGGCCAGAATGCCCCGGGTTTCGGCCTTGAGATAGAGCCGCGCATCCACGGCGATCTGATCGTTTCGGCTCCGGCCGGTGTGCAGTTTTCGCGACAAATCGCCCACATGGGCGGAAAGCCGGTCTTCCACATGCATGTGAATGTCTTCGAGCCGGTCGGAAAATGCCATTTCACCCCTGGCGATTTCCTGGCGGACCTTTTCCAGTCCCTCTTCCAGGTCCACGGCCTCCTGCCGGGTTAAAATTTTTGCCCGGGCCAGGGTCCGGCAATGGGCGATGCTGCCGTCAATATCATAGTTGTACAGCCGCCGGTCCACGTCAATGGATGCGCTAAAGGCCTCCACAGCCTTGTCTGTGGGCTCGGAAAACCGGCCGTCCCAGGGTTTGAGGCTCATGGCGAAATCTATGCCCCCTGTTTTTCCATGAGTTTTCGGATGCGCAGCCGCAGGGAGTTTAACCGGATAAAACCCTCTGCGTCCTTCTGGTGATACACCGTGTCATCCTCAAAAGTGGCAAAATCCTCGCTGTAAAGGGAATGGGCGGATTTTCGGCCCAGCACCCGGCATGATCCCTTATACAGTTCCAGGCGCACCACGCCGGAGACATTCTTCTGGGTTTCGTCGATCATGGTTTGAAGCAGTTCCCGCTCCGGGGCAAACCAGAACCCGTTATAGATCATCTCCGCATATTTGGGGATCAGGGAATCGCGCAAATGCATGACTTCCCGATCCATGGTGATCGACTCCATGGCCATGTGGGCTGCGCGCAATATGGTGCCCCCCGGGGTCTCATATACGCCCCTGGATTTCATGCCCACAAACCGGTTTTCCACGATATCGGCCCGGCCGATGCCGTTTTGCCCGCCCCGGCGGTTTAGCTCAGCCAGCAGTTGGGCCGGGGAAAGGTTCTGGCCGTCAATGGCCACGGGATCGCCCTTTTCAAAGGTGATATCCAGGATTTCCGGCTTGTCCGGGGCGTTTTGGGGCGATACCGTAAGCAGGAACATGTCCTCGGGCGGCGGGTTCCAGGGGTCTTCCAGGATTCCGCCCTCGTAGCTGATGTGCAGGAGATTCCGGTCCGTGCTGTAAGGTTTTTCCTTTGTGGAGGTCACGGCAATGCCGTGTTTTTCCGCAAACGCCATCAACGCGGTGCGCGAATTCAAATCCCATTCCCGCCAGGGCGCCACCACCCGGATGGATGGATCAATGGCGTAATAGCTCAGCTCAAAGCGCACCTGATCATTTCCCTTGCCGGTGGCGCCGTGGCTCACGGCTTCGGCGTTTTGCTCATGTGCGATTTCCATCTGGCGCTTGGCAATCAGGGGCCGGGCCAGGGAGGTGCCCAGCAGGTATTGGCCCTCGTAGATGGCATTGGCCCGGAAGGCCGGAAACACGTAGTCGCGCACAAACTCTTCTTTG
>JAGTVF010000230.1 GCA_018224315.1 Desulfobacterales bacterium
CGGCGGCCGATGTTGTTTCCGCTGTGCACCGCAATTCCCAGATCCGCGGCAGCCAGGGCCGGGGCGTCGTTGATCCCGTCGCCCACCATGGCGGCAAAATAACCCCGGGTTTTCAAATCCGTTACAAAATCCGCCTTATCCGCAGGGGTCATATCGCCCCGGCTCTTGTCAATGCCAAGGGCCCGGCCCACGGCTTCGGCGGTCTGCGTGCTGTCTCCGGAAACCAGGGCCACCTGCATGCCCTGGTCTTTTAAGGCCCGGACCAGTCCGGAAGCCGACTGCCCGGGCAGATCCCCGAAACAAAAAATGCCTGCGGCAATGCCGTCCACAGACATATACACATAAGACAGATAGGGGGTCTGCGTCAACTCCGGGATGCCGGGCCGTTTTTCCGCTTCCTGGATTTCCCGGCCCAAAAACGTCTCCGAGCCCATCCGGACCCGCTTCTGGTCCATGTGCCCGCAAATCCCGTTTTCCGCTTCAATCACATCCGAGACATGGGCGGGTGCGATTTTCTGTTTTTCTGCGGCATCCAGTACGGCTCCGGCCACCCGGTGGCCGGAGCCGGCCTCCAGGCCCGCGGCCATGGCAATAAGCTGATCTGTATTCCATTTGCCAATCGGATGAACATCCACCAGCTTCCAGTTGCCGGCGGTCAGGGTGCCGGTTTTGTCAAACACCACGGCATTGACCCGTCCCATGCGTTCAAACGCGGTAAAATCATGAATGAGAAGGCCCCTTTGCGCCGCCAGGGAAATCCCGGCCACCCGGGCAAGGGGTATGGCCACGCCCAGGGCGCACGGACAGGAAATCACCAGCACGGTCACCGCCCGGATCAAAGACTCGCGAAAATCCAGGCCTGCGGCAAACCAGGCCGCACCGGTCAATACCGCCAGCAGCACCACTGCGGGCACAAAATACCGAAGCACCCGCTCGGATGCATCCTCCACCCCGGTCTTTTTTGCCAGGGCATCTTCCATGACGGATATCAATTGACCGGCCGTGGACGCCTCTGCAACGGCTGTTGCCCGAACCCGAAGATCCCCGCTGATCAGCCGGGTGCCGCTGCTGACCGGATCACCCGCATTTTTGGCCACCGGCCGGGCCTCTCCTGTGAGCGTACTTTCATCCGCCCGCCCCTGCCCGGATACCACCACGCCGTCTGCAGCCACGGCATCATTTTCCAAAACCCGGAAGACATCGCCTTGGCCAAGCATCCGGGCATCCACAAACCGCCCGCCGGGGCTGTCATCGGTGCAGATCCGGACCTTTTTGGGCAGCAGGTCAAACACCCCGGAAATCCGGGCCTGGATTTTGTCTTTGACCCACTGCTCAGCCGCCTTGCCGCCAAGCACCAGGGTGATGAGCATGGATGCGGTGTCAAAATAGAGATGAATGCTGTTGTGATAAAAATGATAAAGGCTGAAAAAAAAGGCCGCACCCGCCCCCAGGGAAATTAAGGCCTCCATGCCCGGGGCGCCGGCGAGCACCCCGGAAAACGCCTTTTTGTGAATGGGGGCCCCGCCGTAAACAAACACAATGGCGGCCATCACCAGAATCGGCCAGGAAATATATGCGGTGCCGGCTGCGGAAAGCTCGGTAAAAAAACCGGAATACAGGGCAAAAGAAAGCATCATCACGTTCATGGTCAAAAAAACGCAGACCCCCAGCCGCAGATAGGCCGCAGCCGCTGCCCCGCCGGTGCCCTCCCCGGCCGGGGCAGCCTGGTAGCCGAGTTTGGCAATGGTCTTGAAAATCTTGTGAGGGGCGTTTTTCACCGGGTCATAGACCACCTTTGCCCGGTCTGTCACAAACCGGCAGTCCGCGCTGAAAACCCCGGGCTGCTGCCGGAGGGATTCCTCGATCACCCAGGCGCATGCCGGACACCACATGCCGTGCAAATCCAGATCCAGGGTCAGGCACCGGTCTGATAAAACCCCGGGATTCTCACTGGCCGCCTGCCCTGTTTCAGCCGTTTCCGGTTTGGCCGCCCCGGCCTTTTGACCGTCCTCCCGCTGTTCCAGATCCTGCTGGGATGCCGGAATGATCCCGGCGTCCATACACCGCTGAAAAATCTCGGTTTCCCGGAATGCGGCCGGATCCGTGGTCCCCGAGGCCTCCAGGATCATTGAATACACCTGCCGGCAGCCGTGGCAGCAAAACACGAGCCTGCGCCCGTCTATCTTGTCTTCCACGGCTGTCCGCCGTATCACCAGACCGCACAAATCACAGGTTTGCTTCATATTCCGGGCAAACTTTCCAGACAGGAAAAAGATGGGTTCTCTGTTGAACAATCAGCATCCAAACTTGTATAAAGAAAAATACCATGAAAGCAGTGTAAAGACAAATTATTGCCGGACGCTATGCATGCTGATGCAGCAAAGGACAAAATAAAACGACATTGACCAAAATTTTTAAAATTGTTTGACTTCCGGCAACAAGGTAATTACAATGTATCCACATTGAACAATAAAGGACAAGTCTTATGAGGGCGCGTATCATAAAAATAGGCAACTCCCAGGGGCTGCGCATCCCGAAGCCCATCCTTGACCAAACCGGTATTACCAACGACGTTGAAATTGAGGTTGAAAAAGACCAAATCATCATTCGACCGGTCAAGAATGTGCGTGAAGGCTGGGATGCCGCTTTCAGGGCCATGGGAGAAAGAGGCGACGACGAACCGATCTTTGACAGCAACATTTCACATTCATGGGATGAAGAAGAATGGCAATGGTAGTAAAGCGTTTTGATGTTTATCTGATAAACCCTGATCCTGCCATTGGTTCTGAAATTCAAAAAACCAGACCTTGTTTGGTGATTTCTCCGGATGAAATGAACCGGAATATCCAAACGGTCATTGTTGCCCCCATGACTTCCGCCCGAAAAGAATATCCAACCCGTGTTTCCTACACTTTTCAAAGGAAAAAGGGACAAATTGTTTTGGACCAGTTACAAACGATAGATAAGGCACGCCTTATCAGGAAGCTTGGCACAATTGATCCAAAAGACCAGTTGGAAGTGATTTCGATCCTGCAGAGATTATTTGCCTTTTAACCGTAAAATCAGGAACGCAGACCGGTGATATCTTCCACAACCAGATAGAGACAGGGCACGATGACCAAAATGATGGAAGTGGCAAACACGATGCCAAAACCCAGGGAAATGGCCATGGGAATGAGATAGGCGGCCTGACGGGAGGTTTCCAGGATGATGGGGGTCAGGCCCCCGAATGTGGTCAGGGTGGTGAGCGCGATGGGCCGGAACCGCCGCAGCCCGGCCTGGTGAATGGCATCAAATGCCGAATGCAGGACTCTTTTTTTATTGGCGTAATGAATCATGATCAATGAATCGTTGACCACCACGCCTGACAGGGCGATGATCCCCATGAGGCTGATCAGTGACAAATCAAAGCCCAACAGGATGTGGCCGGCCACCGCGCCCACGATCCCGAAGGGAATGGCGGTCATCACGATCAGCGGCTGGATATAGCTTGCAAATATCACCGCCAGCAGCCCGTAAATCACGGCCATGGCCATGATAAAACCACCCCGCAGCGCAGCGGTGGATTGTCTCATCTCGGCCTCGCCGCCCTGAAACGTCCAGGTAATACCGGGATAATCCGCCCTCAGCCCGGGCAGCACATCACCCCGGATCTCATTCATCACCCTTGTAATGGCGCTTTTGGGCTCAACGGCCATGCTTACGGTGACCACGCGCCGGCCGTCGCGCCGGTTGATGGAGGTATAGGCCACGCCGGCATTAAGCTGGGCAATATCTGTAAACGGCACTTCCATGCCCGCATCCGTGCGGATGACCAGATCCTGGAGGTGATAGAGCCCTTTGCGCTCGGATTCCGGCAGCTTTACCCGCACTTCCACCTCGTTTGCCCCCCGGAGCTGGCGTATGGCCTCTGCCCCGTAAAAAGCGTGGCGCAGCTGGCGGCCCACATCTGACGGGGTCAGGCCCAGGCTCCGGCCCTCGGGCATGAGGGTAAAATCAAACTGGGTCTTGCCCTTTTCGTAATTGTCCCGGACATCCCGGGCGGCCTGGAAAACCGCAATGCGTTCTGAAAAAGCAATGCTTGCCTCCTCGAGCACATCGATGTCACTGTGGCTCAGATCCACGCTCACATCCGGTCGGTGCCCCCCGGGGCCGCGCTCGGCCTCAAAGGTGATCTGGTCCACGCCCTTGATGTCGCCGATTTCCTTCCGCCACAGTTCTATGACGTCAGCAGCGGTCATTTCACGCTCGCCGGGCGGCTTCATCACAATTTCAACATCAATAAAATTCTGACCGCGCACGTTTGTTTTCACCCCCTCGGCCACCCGCTGCAGATCGTGTCTTTCAAACATGCCCAGGGTGGATTCGGTGATTTGATCGGCCACTTGTGCGGCCTGATCCGGGGTGGTGTCCACCGGCAGGGTCACGCCGGCCTCGATTTCATCTGCTGACACTTCAGGCATCATGATCATGCCCATATGCCCGCTGTAGGCATAACCGCCCACCACCAGCAGCAGCGTCAGGGCCGCGGAAAGGGTGATGTATCGATAGCGCAGGCAAAATTCCAGAAATCCCCGGTACCAGTGGTCCACAAACCGGTTAAACCCGGCTGCAAATGCCTGCTGCCATGCGTGCAGCCGCGCGCCGGGCCCGGTGCTTCCTCCTGTGCCGCTGTGGGCCAGATGGGCCGGAAGAATAAACATGGCTTCAAACAAAGAAACCGCCAGCACAATGATGACCACCGCCGGAAGCGACCACCAGAATTTGCCCATTATTCCGGGCACAAACATCAGCGGCACAAAGGCCACGATGTTTGTCAGGATACTAAATGTCACGGGCCCGGCCATTTCCCGGGCGCCGTTGATGGCCGCAGGCAAAAACCCGCTTCCCTGCTGCCGCTGTTCATAGATGTTTTCCCCCACCACAATGGCATCATCGACTACAATGCCAAGGGCTACGAGAAAGGCAAACATGGAGATCATGTTGATGCTCACCCCGGCAAGCGGCAAAAACATCAGGCCGCCCACAAAGGAGATGGCCATTCCCATCATCACCCAGAAGGCCAGCCGGTATTCCAGAAACACCGCCAGAATGCCAAGAACAATAAACAGCCCGATCACCCCGTTTTTCAAAAGAAGGGAAAGGCGCTGGCCATAGTCATCGGCCCGGTTGCTGTCAATGCGGGTCTGGACCCCGGGGGGAAGTGCTGTTTCAAACGCTTCAAGAACACTGCTCACCGCGCCGGCCACCTCCAAAGGATCCTGGCTTCCCACCCGGAAGACCTCGATTTCCACTGAAGGCTGCCGGTTGTAACGGGAATGGAAACCCGCTTCTTCAAACCCGTCAGTGATTTTGGCCATTTCGGCCAGCTTGACCCCGGATCCCGATTGGGACGGGACAATCTCGATCTGCCCGAACTCATGGGCCCATTGCCGGCGCTCCTTCATGCGCAGAAGAATCTCGCCGCCGGCGGTTTCCAGGGCTCCGGCGGGAATGTCGCGACTCGAGGCCTCTATGATCCCGGCCACCTGACCCGGGGTCAGGCCGTATTCCCGCAATGTATCCCGGGGGATTTCCACATGGGTGACATAATCGGGCACATTTCCAAGCTCCACCTGGGTGACGGCCTGATGGGCGAGCAGCAAATCCCTTAACCGTTCAGCCAGGATCCGAAGGGTCCAGATATCCACATCCCCGTAAAGACCAATTTCCATAACATCGCGCCGGGGATCCAGCAGCCGGACCTCGGGCTCTTCGATATTGTCGGGAAAGGTCCGGATCCGGTTGACCGCCTGGTCAA
>JAGTVF010000231.1 GCA_018224315.1 Desulfobacterales bacterium
AAAATGGCGGTAATGCTGGGCACAATATAGGTCAGCAGAAACATCAGGATCAGGACGCCAACTATCAACATGAGAACAGGGTAGGCCATTGCTGACCGGACTCGGTTGGAAAGGGCCTGCTGGCGTTCGGTGATGTCGGCCAGCCGGTTTAACACCAGTTCCAGGGTGCCTGAGGACTCACCGGAGCGGACCATGTTGATATAAATGGGGGAGAATGTCTCTGGATACTCAGACAAAGCCTCGGCAAAGCCGGATCCTTCTTCTATGGCGTCTTTTATTTGAGACAGCATCCGCTTTAAGACCCTGGAACGGGTTTGGGGAATCAGTGTGTAGATGGCCGATACCAGGGGGAAACCGGCCTGCAAAAGAGTGGCCAGCTGCCGGGTCATAATGGCCAGTTCCCCGGGCCGGACCCGGGAGCCAAAAGCGGGCAGCAATTTTTCCAGAAAACCGGTCTGAGGCGATTGGCTGTCATGAACCTCCCGGATGGAGACCGGATAGATCTGTGCGGCCCGCAGCTTCTGTCTGGCCGCAGACACGCTTTCAGCATCAATGATGTCAGAGACGCTTTTGCCTTTGGCATTTAAGGCGCTGTATTCAAAAATGGGCATGGCTGTTTTCGCTAATGATCCGTGTCATGACAGGAATTTATCTGTAGTATTTAATTTACCAGCAAACCGCCGGGTTTTCAATTGTTTACTGCGGCTTTAAATCGTCCACACATTGACGGTTGACAAAACAGGTCAACGGCTTATAAGTAAATACGGTTATCTTTTCAGATACCCTATGTTTAAAGGAGAATGCATATGTTAAAGGTTGCTTTTATCGGATGGCGGGGCATGGTGGGCTCTGTGCTCATGGACCGCATGCGGGCGGAAAACGGATTTGAGAACTTTGAACCCCTTTTTGCCTCCACCTCCCAGGCAGGCCAGGCCGGCCCGGAGATCGGGAAACCGGTTCCACCCCTGGCAGACGCGCATGACATCGACCTGCTGGCCGGCATGAACATTATTGTCACCTGTCAGGGCAGCGACTATACCCAGAAGGTTTACCCGGAACTGCGAAGCAAGGGCTGGAACGGCTACTGGATTGATGCGGCATCGGCTCTTCGCATGGCCGATGACAGCATTATCGTGCTTGACCCGGTCAACAGAAACATCATTGACCAGGCCCTGGCCGACGGGGTGAAAAACTTTATCGGCGGCAACTGCACGGTCAGCCTCATGCTCATGGCCGCAGGCGGCCTGTTTGACAACAACCTGGTGGAATGGATGTCTTCCATGACCTACCAGGCGGCCTCCGGGTCAGGGGCCAAGAACATGCGGGAATTGGTTTCCCAGATGAAAATCATCGGTCAAAGTGCCGAAGACCTGATGGCCGATCCGGCCTCAGCCATCCTGGACATTGACCGGCGGGTGCTTGAGGCCATGTCGGGCAAAGATTTTCCTGTTGAGCATTTCGGAGTTCCCCTTGCCGGCAGCCTGATTCCCTGGATTGACAGTCCCATGGATTCGGGACAAACCAAGGAGGAATGGAAGGGCTTTGCCGAGACCAATAAGATTCTGCAGACCGGTTCTCCGATTCCCATAGACGGCATATGTGTTCGCATCGGCGCCATGCGCAGTCACAGCCAGGCCATTGCCGTAAAGCTCACCCGGGATGTGCCTGTTGATGAAATCACGGACATGATCGGCGCTGCCAACAATTGGGTGGAAACCGTGCCCAACACCAAGCACGACACCCTTGCGCGACTGACGCCTGCTGCCGTGTCCGGCACTCTGATCGTGCCGGTGGGCCGCATCCGGAAAATGAACATGGGTCCCGAGTACCTGAGCTTTTTTACCGCGGGCGACCAGCTCCTTTGGGGGGCTGCCGAACCCATCCGCCGCATGCTCAATATCGCACTGGAATACCTCGACGGATAAAACCCGACCGGGCCCGGTTCCGGCCGGGCCCGTAAAAATCCTGTTATACCCGTATCATCTGAAGCGCTGCCTGCAGGGCCAGCAGATATCCGTGGTGGCCGAACCCGCAGATTTGCCCCGTGGCCACGTCCGTGATCATGGATCTGTGCCTGAAGGGCTCGCGTTTGTATATATTGGACAGGTGAATTTCAATGACCGGAATGTCGAGCATGGCAATGGCATCCCGGATGGCCACGCTGGTGTGCGTGTAGCCGGCCGGGTTGATGATCAGGGCGTCAAACGCGCCCCGGGCCTGCTGGACGGCATCCACAATCTGGCCCTCGTGATTGGACTGAAGGGTTTGCAGTCCTGCGTTGTGCGCCCGGGCGGCCTGCACCAGGGCGGCATCAATATCGGCAAGGCTTTGGGTACCATAGGTTTCCGGCTCCCGGGTGCCGAGCATGTTTAAATTGGGGCCGTGAATCACCAGGATCTGTTTGGTTTCCATCTGGCCTGATTCCTTTTGCTTCGGGTTTTTCAGTCTTCTCTGACCTCTTGGTACCGGGGGGCTGCAGCTTCTGCAGCAGCGGCTTTCATGCCGGAAATGGTTTGGCTGTAATCCGGGCTTTTAAAAATGGCAGAGCCGGCAACAAATACGTCCGTGCCGGCAGCTGCAATTTTTCCGATGGTCTGGGCATTAACCCCGCCGTCGACCTGTATCAGGGTGGAAAGCCCATGGCGGACAATGGTCTGTCTGAGCGCCAGGATTTTATCCAGTGAAGCGTCTATAAAGGACTGGCCCCCAAAGCCGGGATTGACGCTCATTAAAAGCACAAAATGGAGCCGGTCAAGGATCCAGTCCAGACAGCTCAAAGGGGTGGCCGGGTTGAGCACCACCCCGGGACGGCATCCGCTGCTTTCGATTAACTCCACGGTGCGGTGCAGGTGCGGGCAGGTTTCAGCATGCACGGATATCAGGTCTGCGCCGGCGTGGGCAAACTCGCCGATGAATTCGTCCGGATTGTCAATCATCAGGTGCACATCCAGGGGCAGGGCGGTTGCTTTCCGGGCGGCTTCCACCACCATGGGGCCCAGGGTGATGTTGGGAACAAAGTGGCCGTCCATGACATCCACGTGGATCCAGTCGGCACCGGCCTGCTCCACGGCCATGATTTCCTGTCCGAGCCTGGAAAAATCAGCAGAAAGAATCGAGGGGGCAATAATCGGGTTCATCTGTAATTCTCCATAGGGTTTTTGCCGCATTCCAATTTTGTTGGCGGCGCATCAGTAAAAAGCTTTTTACCGCGTTTTATGTTATTGGTTTTACTTAACACTTAATCCCTTAAAACTTAACACTGCCTGTAAAAAAGACTTTTTACAGGCTTATCAGTTGTAAATCTGCGACTCAACAAGTTTGCCGTTTACATACAGAAAAACCGCCGCTTGTGTATGCTCCGGAACAATGGCCCAGATCACAGCCCCGGGATCCATAAGGCCATCCTGCAGCACCATATGGGCGCCAAACCCGCTCATCTCCAATCTCACCCGCTGCTTTAAAAAACCCGGTGCCAGACGATGGGAAAAAAGCGGCTTTTTTTCATCCCGGCCGGTTTGCCGGCTTCCGGGCCGGCGGTTGATGATCAGGCGAACCGGAGCGCCGGCCTCAACCCGGTACCCGGGCGGCGGGGCCTGGCCCGTGACCGTGTTTTCCGGTTTTGAGGGGTCATGGACGGATTTGAGTTCTTCAAGGCTGATTTGATGGCCTTCAATGGAAAGCATGGCTTCATCGAGAAATTGACCGCGCAGATCCGGCATCATGTAGGCCTTTGGCCGGGGACCGGCACTAACCAGCAGGTTCACCGAACTGCTGCGCCGCACCCCGTCTTCCGGGGCCGGATGCTGGGCCATAATCCGGCGGCGCGGGGCATTTGCATCATAGACACGGGTCACCGTGCCGGCCGTCAGGCCCTTTTGCTCAAGGGTCATCCGGGCCTGCTCCAGTTCCTGGTTTTTTACATCCGGCACGGTAACCGTGGAAGGCCCTCTGGAGATCACCAGGGAAACCTCTCGGTTGACCTTGATGCTCCGGCCCGGGGCTGGCTTCTGGTCGATTACGTGATGTTCGGGCACTTCCGTGCTGTATTGCTTTGCCCCCACCCGGGTATTTAATTCCAGGGCGGAAAGGGTTTCCAGCGCAGCAACCGCGTTTTTGCCGGTCAGATCCGGGACCAGTACTGTATCTTCGCTTTGAATAAAAAAAGAAAGGGTAAAATAGGTGCTTAAACCGGCCACAGCGCAAAAAACAAAGATCAATACCAGGTATTTGAAAATCGATCGGATCATGAGCAAACCCTTAGCCTTGCTATAAAAAACCCGTCTGTTGCATGCCGATGCGGCAGCAGGGCGAGACACCCGCGGTCATCTGCCAGATCCGCCAGTTCAGGAAAAAGTGCACCCATGTCCTGAAGTTCAAACCCGGGTGTTGTTTCCAGAAAAGCCGAAACCACCCCGTGCGTTTCTTCCGGCTCCATGCTGCAGACCGCGTATATCATCACACCACCAGAAGGCTTTAGCAGATCTGCGGCATGGCTTAGAATCTCAAGCTGTTTTCGGGCATGGCCCTGAAAGTCCTTCTGCCGGGCCGTCCATTTTATATCCGGATTCCTGCGAATTACCCCGAGCCCGGAACAGGGGGCATCGACCAGGATGCGGTCAAATGTTCCCAATTTGTCCGCATCCAGGGGCTGGCAGAAATCATGGCGGCATGTTTCCACATTTTCGGCTCCAAGCCGCTTCATTTCCAGGGACAGCTCCCGGAGTTTTTCCATGTCCGAGTCCATGCCCAGAATCCGGCCGCGGTTTTTCATTAGCTGGGCAATGTGGCCGGTTTTCCCCCCGAGCCCTGCGCAGGCGTCGAGCACGTCCTGTCCCGGCCGGCAGTCCAGCACATGGGCAGCAAGCTGTGCGGCTTCATCCTGAACCTGGAAGTATCCTTCTTCAAAGCCGGGCAATTCGTTGACCGGCACATGCGGACCCCAGAGGCAAATGCCGTCTGGCGCATATTTTGTTTCACAAATTGTTTTTCCGGCTTCCGCGCAAACCAGTTTTCCCATCAAGGCATCCCGGCTGATCTGCAAGGTATTGGCCCGCAGGGTCAGCGGCGGGATCTGGTTGTTATAACCGCACAACAGACGGGTTTCATCCATGCCCAGTCGGTTCTTCCACCGGCGAACCATCCACTCGGGAAAAGACTGGCTAACGGCCAAAGCCTGCACCGGGTCGCGGGCCGGATCCGGTTCTGAAAAACCGGTTTTCTGCCGGGCGGCATTTCGCAGCAGGGCGTTGACAAACCCGGCCAGTTTCGGCGATCCGTATTTTTTGGCCAGGTTCACGGCCGTGTTGACCGCCGCTGAATCCGGGATCCGGGACATAAACACCATTTGAAACAAACCGATGCGCAAAATATTGCGCATGTCCGGGCGGATTTTGTTTAACGGCCGGTTTGCCAGCCCGGCAATGTGCCAGTCCAGCTTTGCCCGCCAGCGAAGCACCCCGTAAACAAGGGCAAAGGCAAGGGCCCGGTCCCGCCGGTCCATCCCCGGCGCAATTTTTTCAAACTCCTGGTCAATGAGCCGGTCCAGGGTTGTGCGGCTGGTTTCCAGTTCGCTTAAAATCCGGAAAGCAAGCTCCCGGGCATCGCCTGAAATCATTCCAGCACCGTTGCCGGCGATATTTCAGCACCCTTTAAAAAATCGCGGATATGCATGCGTTTGCCGGAAGCAACCTGCAGTTCTTCTATGGACAGGGCTTGTTTTCCGGTCGCCACGCGCAGTTCATTGGAAAACGAGGCCAGCACGGTGCCAGGAGGACGCGGTTCGGCCATGGGGCATACCCGGGCGGCAAAAATGTTGATCCGTTTGCTGCCCCAATAGGTATGCGCCCCGGGCCAGGGACACATGCCCCGGATGAAGCGCTCCAGAAAATCTGCAGACCGGCTCCAGTCAATTCGGCCGTCTGCTTTTTTCAGCATGGGGGCATAGGTGGCCCGGGCATGATCCTGCGCCACGGGCCGAATGGTGCCTGCGGCAAAACCGGCCAGGGTCTTTGTGAGCACGCTGGCAGACAATTGCGCCAGACGGTCATGCAGGGTGCCGGCGGTATCTTTGGGATGGATCACGGTTTTTTCCGTTTCCAGGATCTCGCCGGTGTCCAGGCCCGCGTCCATGAGCATGCTGGTGACCCCGGTTTCGGGCTCGCCGTTTATAATCGCCCACTGAATGGGCGCCGGGCCCCGGTATGCGGGCAGCAGGGAGGCATGCAGATTAACTGCGCCCATGGGCGCAAGTTCCATAACCCGCCTGGGCAGAATATGACCGAATGCCACCACCACAAAGATGTCGGGTTTCAAATCAGCCATGGTTTCATAAAAGACCTGTGTTTTCACTGATTCCGGCTGAAACACCGGAAGCCCGAGTTGTTTTGCAGCGGCTTTTACCGGCGGCGGCGATAACTTCCGGCCTCTGCCTTTGGGCCGGTCCGGCTGGGTCACCACAAGGCTGACCTGATGGCCGGCATTG
>JAGTVF010000232.1 GCA_018224315.1 Desulfobacterales bacterium
ACCGGCGGCAACAACGTTATGGACGCCCTGCGCCGGATCGGCGGGTTTTCATTTCAGGGCTATTCGCCCATGGGCGTAAAAGCCGGAATGGGCAGTTCGCTTTCGATTCGCGGAGTTGAAGGCGGCGAGTTGGTCCTGATCAATGGCATGCCGATTCAAAATTCCGGAAATAAAAATTATGAATTGTCCAATTTTTCGCTTGAAAACATTGAACGGGTTGAAGTCATTAAAGGGGCCTCTTCCATTCAGTACGGAGCCGATGCCATGAGCGGGGCCATCAATATCATCACCCAAAAAAATCCCGGCCACAAACAGACAAAGGCATCCGTGGAATTCGGGGATTACGGCTATCAAAACCATCATCTGCAATACCTCGGGCCAAGGGTGAATGTGGGGTTGAATTATCAGCATTTCAATTCAATTGAGCGCAATGATGACTTTGCGGATAAGGAATACAGCGATACCAGACCGCTTCACCGGTATTCAGCCAGCGTAAACGCCAATATCGCGGAAAATTTATATTTTGACGGCCTGGCCAGTTACGTGGACTCCGGCTATGAAACATATGACGCCACAACCGGTCAGGTAATCGACACCAATGAACAGGATCAGTATGAAATTTTTACCAACCTGCGCTATGAGACGGAAAATGCAAGATTCAAAGCATTTTACAAATACGGGGATGAAGAAAGAAAAACATACGAATACCAGCCTTATAAAATTCTGGACGGGACCCGTAAAAACAAGCATTTTAATACCGGTTTATCAACGGACTGCAAATTTGATTTCCTGAGTGCTGAGGTCAAAACCGGCTTTGAATATATTCATCGCGCTGCCAATTTTGAATCCGGATATGGATATCATTACCGCAATGACGTGGCCGTGTTTGCCATTATTACCAAGCGGTTTTTCCAGCGGCTGAAAATTGATCTGGGCATGCGGGAGCAATTGATTTATGCGGACTCTGCCGGTGACGATCAGGATGAATTCACTCCCAGCCTGGGGCTTAATTTCCAGCTCACACAATCCGTGAATCTGTTTGCCAATGCGGCAAAAGCCTTCAGGGCACCTTCTTTTAACAATTTGTACTATGAATCCTGGCTGCTAAAAGGCAACCCGGAACTGACCCCGGAAAAGGGTTGGACTTACGACACAGGGGTCAAGTTTACAAACGAATGGAGCAAGATCCGGTTTTCCGGGTTTTTCATGGAGTACAAGGACAAGATTGAATCCTATAAAGGCGGCGGTTACCCATTTGAATACTTTAACGCCGGCACCTATGAAAGCCTTGGCGTTGACTGGAATATTGACCTTTTCCCCTTTCATGGCCGGGATAACTGGTCCAGCCGGATTTCCTTTTATTCTTCGGGTACATGGTGCGACCCGGTTGCCGAGGATCCCGACGGCAGTCAATACCAGACCGGCCCCAAATTCAGTTCCTCTGTGGGCGCAGCATATGATAGCGGCATGTTCCGCCTTGCCCTGAATTTCAATTATGTCACCAGCCGTCCGGACGCCCTGGATGATATCTCGACACTGGACATCACCGGAAAATACAAACTGCCCAAAGGATATCTCACACTCGGGGTTGATAACGTGTTTGATCAGGAAGTTGAGATCAACGGCAACAAGGCGACAGACAACTATGTATATTACGGAATGCCCCGGTTTTTTAAGATGGGTTATGAGGTGCGGTTTTAAATCATCAGGATAACCCGGTCATTGATTGTTTTGGCCGGGTTGTTCCGGGATTTGTGAGGCGGTAAAATCCAGTATATACTTAAACCCTTTTCCGGCCAGCACCTGGGGCAACAGCCCTGGGGCGCTTTCCGGGGCAACAATGCCCTGGACCAGTGTTGCCAAAATCCTTTGATGGGCGTCTATAAAGTCCACGGCGCGCTGCATATCCGCAGGTGCCAGTCCGTAGCGGCCTGAGATTGTAATTTCATGGTAGTGGATCAGGTCAATCAGGTCGGTGCCAATGGTCGCGTTTTTTGTAAGGCCGCTGAAAAAGATGAAATGGCCGCCTTTTCGGAGTTTTTTCAATCCGTCTGCAAAGGCCTGGGTATCCGGGCAGGCATTGATGACAGCATCAAAGCCGTTTTCGGTGGTATTGGTCGTGCACGCAATTCCGGTAGCCTTTAGAAAGGGCTGCGCAGCCAGGGTTTTTTCCTTGTTTTTTTCAATGACCATGGGTTTGCCGCCGGATGCGTGAATGACGAGGCCGGCCAAAAGCCCCATGGTGCCGCCGCCGTAAATCAAAAAGCGAGGGTTTTTCTTTACCGGAAAGTTTGCCAGGGCATGGAAAATACAGCCCATTGGCTCGGCAAAACAGGAAATGGCTGAATCCAGGGTTTCGGGAACAGAAATCAGGCTGTCTGCAGGGGCGATGATTTCGTCGGCAAAACCGCCGTCCCTGTGAAATCCCAGAATTTGCAAGTGCTCACACCGGTTTTCCCGTCCTGTCCGGCAGTGCGGACATGTGCCGCAGCTCACACCCGGCCATATGACGTAACGTTTTCCCTGGCTGTCGGCAACCGCCATTTCATGGCCGGGCACCCGGGGCAGGAGCAGGTCCCGGTGCCCCTGGTCCCACATTTTTGCATCCGTCCGGCATATGGCGCAGTAAAGCACCTGAAGGCGCACCTGCCCCTTACCGCTTTTTTCCGATTTGCTGTTTTTTTGGATTTCCAGGCGCCTGCGGCCGGTCAACACTATTTTCATAACCCCTCCTCTGCAGCAATAATTCGTTTGCAGGGCTGTTGCTATCCAATCCATTTTTCCAGGGTTTGCAGTCCCGTTTTTGGGTCCCGGTTCTGAGCGGCAACCCAGGCCCGCAAGGTGGCCAATGCGTCCCCGCTTTCCATCGCATTGGCGGCGAGTTCCAGGCCGTCATCAATGTCTGGAACCCTGTCCGCGGCATAGAAAATCAGTGCAGCATTGAGCATGACCGCTTCTTTCCGGAGACTGTTTTCCTTGTTGTGCATAAGGCGGACAAAGCGGCGGGCCTCTGTCTCCATATTCCCTGAAGGCGCCAGATCTCCGGGATCGCCTTTGCCAAGGCCGTATGCCTGCGGATGAAGGGTAAAGGTTTCAATCTCTCCGGATTCAAGAAGTCTTGCACAAAAGGTGGGGCCGATTACCGAGGCTTCATCCATTCCGGCCCGCTCAGGGACTGCGCCATCTACCGCCCCGTGGACAACAACGGCTTTTTGGTAGCCGATGGCTTTCATCACCCGGATGACCGGCAGGATCATTTCCCGGTCATAGACGCCCCGTAAACCCGTTTTGGGCATAGCCGGGTTGGCCAGCGAAGCTGCAATATTCAGGGTGGAGCCAAAGTGGATCCGGGACAGAATCCGGCCCAGGGCAGCGGGGTGAACCGCGGCGCTCATCCCGTTGAAAAGGCCGATACCGGCGGTCTCAATGCTTTTGGCCACCATTTCGGCCGGGCATTCGACGTCCACGCCAAGGGCCTCGGCCATATCCACTGTTCCGCAGCTTGAGGTGATGGACCGGGAACCGTGCCGGGCCATGCAAACGCCTCGTGCGGCTGCGGCCACGGCTGCCGCCGTGCTGATGTTAAAGGTCTTGAAGGTGTCCATGCCGGTGCCGCTGTTTTCAACCGGCAGAAGGCCGGGGTTGAGGGGGATTTTGACCGTGTCCAGGTGATAGATGGCATCCCAGGCGCCGGCGATTTCCGCCTCGGTTTCGCCTTTTGTTCTAAGGGCGGCAAGAAAAGCGCCCTGCTGCATTTGGGTGGTGGAATCGTTTAAAACAGTGGCAAAAGCCTGTTCGGCTTCTTTGCGGGAAAGGTTTTGACGGCGGGTCAGCCGGGAAATAAGGGCACCGAATTCCTGATGGATTGCTGCTGTCACAAATCACCTCCTGATAAATGTTATCAGAAGGATTTGGTCCAGCAAAAATCCTTAACTTCCGTCAGGGCAGGCTTTCCGGCTTACGGATCTTCCTTGAACCGCGCCTTCCCCCCCGAAAATAATTCCCGGAAAGTGGCCTTATGCGGTTCTTGTCCCCGGATCACGGCAACGGCTGGTATGCGATGGACTTGCACCATCTTTCCTTTTACCCGGAAGCTGTCCGCCAGACCTTCTGCAGATAGCTCCCGGCACCCTGACAGGTTCATTATTTTTAATGCATGGCCGGATCTGTTGTCAACAGGGTTTTTTCGTCTTCAGGGCTGAAACAAAGCGGGTATCACCATCAGTGCTGTTGAGCCCGGGCGCTACGGTGTGATTCTCACAGTGCCTGTGGCATCAAAACAATATGTGCCCGCTGCAATGATGGTTTCATGAGCTTTACACATTGAACCGGAAATTGATGATATCCCCGTCCGCCACTTCATAGGTTTTGCCCTCCAGGCGCAGGGTGGCGTTTTTTTTGGCTGCGGCCATGGAGCCGGCGGCCATAAGATCCTCGTAAGAGACCACTTCCGCACGGATAAAGCCTTTTTGGATATCTGAGTGGATGGCCCCGGCGGCTTCCAGCGCCGGGGTGGCCCGGCCGATGGTCCAGGCGCGCACCTCGTCTTCGCCCACGGTAAAAAAGGAGATCAGACCCAGGATCTCATATGAAGCCCGGATTACCCGGTCTGTGGCCGGGGCCGCGATGTTAAATTCTTCGAGCAGTTCCGCGGCCTCCTGCTTTGACATCTGGGCCAGTTCATGTTCGAGCTTGCCCCGGATGACCCGGCAGGTCTCTTTTTGGGAGATTTGGCCGGCAGCCGGCAGGGCCTCGTCTTCGTCTGCATTGTTGAAAAGCACCAAAGCGGGCTTGGCCGACATGAGCCCGTAGCCGCGCAAAAGCCGGGATTGGCCGATTTCCGGCATGTGCCGCAGGGGCGTTTCCTGCTCCAGGGCGGCTTTGCACTGCTCCAGCAGGGCCTGCTCCTCCTTGTCCACGGGCCGGCCCTTTTTGGCATCTGTGGCCATGCGTTCCAGGCGTTTTTCCACCACGGCCAGATCCGTGTGCATGAGTTCCTGGTCCAGCAGCAGAAAGTCGTTTTCCGGGTCCGCGGCTTCCATGCCGTAAGCCGCAAAATTGCGCACCACGTGGATCAGTGCATCGGTGTCGCGCACCGCACGCATCAGGGCGCTGTCTTCGCTGCCGGCTTTTTTCTGCTCGCCTTTTCCGGGCAGCAGATATTCCACCTGGGCGTAGATGGTTTTTTGGGGCCGGTACATCTCACTTAAGATGTCAATGCGCTCATCGGGCACGTGGATGGTTCCAATGCGGGTTTCGGTGCGGGCGCCGGTGGCGGCAAAGTCCCGGGCCAGGGCTTCAAAAACTGTGGTTTTTCCGGAGCCGGCAAGGCCGATGATTCCGATTTTCATTGAAAGTTTTCCTTTTTAACAGATTGGATTGCCGGGCCTGCATCATTGATGTCAAACAACCGGCAGGTGTTGTTCCACAAAACCCGGGCCAGATCCCGGACATCGGTGTTTCTCACCTCTGCCAGTTTTGTCAGCACCCGTTTGACAAAGGCCGGCTCATTGCGCCGGGTCTGGTTTTTTTCCGGCGCCGGGGTCAG
>JAGTVF010000233.1 GCA_018224315.1 Desulfobacterales bacterium
CCTGAAAGCCAATGATTTTTCCAAGGCAGAGATCCCCCATACCCCTGAAATTTACCCTGAGCACCTTGTATTTTCTGTACTTCGGGGTGCTGGGCATCTATTTGCCCTATTTCAACTTATACTGCTACCGGCTTGGCTTTTCCGGGTTTGAAATCGGCTCCATTTCGGCCATGCGCACCCTGGCCACCGCCCTTTTCCCCCTGATCTGGGGGGCCCTGGCAGACCGGTTTTCCATGCGCCGGCCCATTTTTATTTTCTGCCATTTTACCAGCACCGTCATATGGGCGTTTTATCTGGTTTTCACGGATTTTGCGACCATGTTTGTGATCACGGCCTTTTACGGGGTGTTTTACGCGCCCCTGATTTCCTTTCTGGAATCATTTTCCATGGACCTGCTGGATACGGAGAAAAACCGCTACGGCAACCTGCGGGCCTGGGGGTCGATCGGCTTTATCCTGATGGTCACGGGCGTGGGCCGGGCCATTGATATTTTTTCCGTGGAAATCATCATTCCCCTTATCCTGACCGGCTCTTTGCTGCAATCCATACTGGCCTTTAAGGTGCCGCAAACGGCCAGGGGGAAAAAGTTCGATTTTTCCGCCGGCGCCCGGTATCTTTGGAACAGACGCGTGGTTTTTTTCCTGATGGCCGCCTTTCTGATGCTGACCAGCCACGGCACTTATTACGGATTTTTCTCCATCCACCTGGAAAACCTGGGGTTTGCCAGCACGTTTATCGGTTTTGCCTGGGCACTGGCCGTTATTGCCGAAATCGGGATCATGATTTACTCCAGACCCATCTTCCAGCGTTTTTCCCATGAACAGGTCCTCATCGCCGCATTTGCGTTTACCTGCCTGAGATGGTTCGTGGTGGCCGGTGCGCAATCGGCCTGGCTCATTATCGTCACCCAGATGCTGCACGCCTTTTCCTACGGGGCCTTTCATGTGGCCAGCATCCTCTATATCGACGAACTGACCCCGCCGGCGGCCAAGACCCTGGGCCAGGCAATCAACAATGCGGTCACTTACGGACTGGGGATTATGATCGGCTTTTTTGTCAACGGAATTTTTTTCGAGATTATCGGAGCCCCGGCCCTGTTTGCGGCAAGCAGCGGGCTGGCATTGATTGGCGGGCTGCTGATGGTCTTTGAAACCGCCACCCGTAAAACAGGCGGTTCAGGGAAATAAGATTTTAAAAATTTGAAACGCTCAGTTTAAAATCACCAAATAATAAATCCGCCCCCTGTGCTGCATGTGACCGGCAGCAGCGCGTGCGTGGTCCCCGGAACCCCAGAACAGATCTGCACGCTTTTGGCCGGTAATGGCGCTTCCCGTATCCTGGCTGCAGGCAAAGCGGGAAAACGGTATCCAGGCTTCCTTGTCGCTGACGGCGTTTTTGTCTGCCGGCTTTTTTGCACAAATAAACAAAAGCGCTCCTGGAGGGGATACATCCCGGTCCAGGGCCACTGAACGGCCCGGTGTCAGATCCACGCCCAGAGAACCTTTCGGGCCGCCGCGGCTTTTTTTGAAAAACACATACCTGGGATTGGAAAACAACACTTCCTGGATTTCCTCCGGGTGTTTTTCAAGATATGCGGCAATGGCCTGCATGGACATGCGGCGCCGGTCGATTTTGTCCTTGTCGATCAAATATTGGCCAATGCTTTTGTAGGGGCGGCCGTTTGTGATGTCAAACCGCACACCGATCTCTTCGCCGCTTTGGAACCGAATGCGCCCGGAGCCCTGCACATGCAAAAAAAACAGCTCTACGGGATCAGCCGCCCAGGCAATCACATCGGCGCTGGATGCGAGCACATCGGTTGTGTCAATGGTGCGCCGGTCATAATAAGGCACCACCCGGTCATCAGCTAAGCGGCCCACAGCGGACCGGCTGTCACATCCGGTATCAAATGCCGCCAGATCCAGCACAACCAAATCCTTTGGCCGGCCGTAAACCGGGTATTGAAACAAGTCGGTTTTTTCTCTGCTGCCTTTGATCACAGGTTCATAGTAGCCTGTAAACAGTACCGAAACCGGATTGCTTTGCTCCATATGGGCATAGACCCGGGCGTTTTCCTGCAAAAATTTCTTGACCGCTTCTGCAGAAGGCTTTTTTTCGACAAACCGCTGAAAACGCCGCAATCCAGAAATCAGATCTTTGACCGCGTAGGTATCCGGACCATAAGCCATCCTGCGGGAGGAGGGCAGTTTTTCATAATAGGCAATGGTTTGCCCGATGGCCCGGGAAAGCCCTCCATAGTCGAGATCATCGGCAAACACGGGATGTCTCGATGGCGGCATTTCGGCCATTTGCGCACATACGAAATCCGGCAGGACCCACAGGGCGACCAATAAAACGGCCGACAGCAGTCCATGGAACACAAAACCCGGGCCGGGCTGATGCCAATCAGTCCTCCGTGTCATTTTCATCCCCGTTGTCCGCCTCCATCTGCCGGGCCTTGTTGTCCACCGGCCCGGGCGGGTTTAAATTTTTGCGATCTTCTTCCACCACGCCCATTTCCGCAAAACGGCGGGCGGATACCAGCACCCGGCGTTCCAGAGTACCAACGGTCTTGTTGTAAGCGGCCATGCTTTTGTCCAGGTCCCGCCCCAATTGATTGAAATGCCGGACCATGGCGTAAATCCGCCCGTACAGCTCACTTCCCAGATCAATGACCGCCCTTGCATTTTCCACCGCTGACTCCTGCCGCCAGGAATAAGCCACGGTTTTCAGCAAGGTGATCAGAGTGGTGGGCGTGGCCAGAATCACGCCTTTGGCCGCCCCCTCCTCGATTAAGCCGGGCTGGCAGGACAGGGCTGCGCTGAAGAAATTTTCCCCTGGCATAAACAGCACCACGAACTCGGGTGTGGGCTCAAACTGGCGCCAGTAAGATTTCTGGGCCAGGCGGTTCATGTGGCTTTTGACCTGGCCGGCGTGGCGCTCAACTGGTTGTTGCGTATTTTCCTCATCACCGTTATCCAGAGAATCGAGATAGGCTGACAGGGGCACCTTGGCGTCAATGACAATCTGCCGGTTGCCGGGGAGCCGGACAACCATGTCCGGTCGCAGCATTCCGTCTTCAGTGGCAGCCGAGGGCTGCTGGTAAAAATCGCAATGGTCCTGCATGCCCGCAATCTCGGCCACCCGGCGCAGCGTCATCTCCCCCCAGCGCCCCCGGACCTGGGGAAGGCGCAGGGCCTGCACCAGCCGTCCGGTCTCCCGCTGCAGGTCCTGCTGGGTGCGGGCCATGGAGGAAACCTGCTCTGTGAGGCTGCCGTAGGCCTGCTGGCGGGCCTGCTCCATCTCCCGGACTCGTTTCTCGTATTTTTCCAGGGTGTCGATCAGGGGCTGGACCATGTCGCCCACTGCCCTGCTGCGGCCTTCCATGTCTGTTTTGGCCGCATCTAAGTACCGGGCAAACGTGGTTTTGGCCAGGTTCATGAATGCCTGGTTGTTTTCCTGCAGGGCCCGGGCTGAAAGCGCGGAGAAACTTTCGGCCATCTGGTCCCGGGCTTGCTCAAGCATGGCGGATTTTTGCCGGGCGACACTCAACTCCGTGCAGCATTGGCTGTACTGCTGGTATAGCTGATCGTGCCGGGTTCGCAGGCGCCGCAAGGCGATACCCAGAACCATCAGCACCGGAAATGCCCCGGCAGCAAAGCCCGCGACCAGATACAGGATTTCAACGGAAAAGGAAATGCTCACAGACGACCCCAGCCCGGTTTCATGCACCCGTATCCCCGGAAGGTTCGGGGCTGCGGACAAAATGACCGCTTTTGCCCCCGGATTTTTCCACAAGACACACCTCTGAAATGGTCATGGCCCGATCATGGGACTTGCACATGTCATAGACGGTCAGAGCGGCAACAGATGCGGCCGTCATTGCCTCCATTTCCACGCCGGTGCGGTCATCGGCCCGGACCGCGGCCCGGATTTCAAATCGGCCGGCATCCTTGTCCGGATAAAAATCCACCTGCACGTGCCGGATCTGAATGGGATGGCACATGGGAATGAGCAAATGGGTCTGCTTGGCGGCCATGACCCCGGCAATCCGGGCGGTTTCCAGGACATTTCCCTTGCGGCCCTGATTGGAAACAATTTTTTCAAACGTGGCGGCCTGCATGGAAATCACGGCCCGGGCCACCGCCTGACGGGCGGTGACATCCTTTTCGCCCACATCCACCATCCGCACCCGTCCCTGGTCATCCAGGTGGGTAAATTGGGCCATCTATAGCACCTTCCTGCTGTTTTTACGCATAATATTCGGTTTTGGCGGTCACGCGCTGTTTTACCGCATCGATCATCCGGGCCATGCAGGCCAGAATGTTTTCCCGGAAATCACCGGCCACGGCAATGAGCATGATATCATCGCCCACCGCCAGCTCGGTTTTTGGGGTAATTTCCACCAAAATTTCCACAATCCCGGGCTGCTGCTTTTCTGTTTCAATAATTTCGGAAATCCGGTCCCTGTTGACCTCCAGGCGCACCCCGGACACGGGCCGGCCGTCCCGGGAAGTGGCCCGCACAACACCGTGGTGGGTCAGAATCATGCCCACCCGGTCATAGTCGGCAGATTTTTTGATTTCATTGACAAGCCGGTTCTGATCCATGATGCTCCAATCGTTTTACGATTTTTCCATACGGAATCTTGCGGTTTCCAGATCCGCAGGCGTGTTGATATTAAAAAAGGTATCCAGCGCCGGATCAGCTGCCATGACTTTTTGCTCCGGAATCACCTTGACCCGGAGATTTTCAAACACCCGGCGAATTTTAAATTTTTCTTCCCGGAGATGTCGCTCCACCACAGAAAGGCTTTGGCTGGCATACACGGCGCAAAGGGGCTCCAAACCTGCGGGAGTCCGTGGCATGACCGCATCAACGCCCGGCTCCACTTCGGACAACACCAGCTCCACCACAGATCTGCGGATAAAGGGGGTATCACAGGCAACAGCAAAAATATAAGATGTCTGCGCATAAAACAGCCCGGTATGAATTCCGGTAAGGGAGCTGCGCACTGAAAACAAATCGGTCACAATGCCCGTATCCCAGGGCAGGTAAGCCAGTGGATCATGGGTGACAATCAGCACCCGGGAAAACATCTGCCCCAGCAGGTTTGCGACCGGAGCGATCACGGGCCGGCCCCTGAGGTCCATAAATGCCTTGTTCACGCCGTCAAACCGGGAACTGCGCCCCCCGGCCAGAATCACCCCGCTGCAGGAAAGATCCATCTTATCTCCAGAAAAACAAAATCTTGATCTATTGGCCAGCAATAGTATAGACTGCGTATATTTTCAATTGTTTTATGGTACATGTGCCCGGTAAACAGCCATGTGCCGTATCCAGGCAGCTGAAAACAAGGACGCTTCAATGAACAGTACCGGCAAGACCCTGTATCAGGCAGCAGAGATCAAAGATGCGCTTTCCCGCCTGGCTGCGGAAATCGTTGATTCCCGCGAAGACCCGGCCAGCCTGGCCCTTGTGGGCATCCACACAAGAGGCGTGTTTCTGGCCAAACGCATCCGGCAGCAGATCATAAACACGGCTGGTTTGGACATTCCCGCAGGAGAAATGGACATTAATCTATACAGGGATGACTGGACCCGCATCAGCCATCACCCGGAAGTGCGTTCCACCCGCATTGATTTCAATGTCAACCAGCGGCAAATTGTTCTCATGGATGATGTCCTTTATACCGGCCGCACCATCCGCGCGGCCATGGATGCCATCATTGATTTCGGCCGGCCCGAAAGAATTGAACTGGCCGTGCTCATTGACCGGGGCCACCGGGAACTGCCCATTCAGCCGGATTATACAGGCATGCTTGTCCAGACCCGGAAAAACGACGTGGTCAATGTTTTGCTCACTGAATACGACAACGCGGACCGGGTGGACCTGATTGCCGGCTAACAGCGCCTGGGGGCGCATCTCAGAGGCCAGAAATAATCATGGGGAAAAAGCAGCATCTTCACCACGCACCCAAAAACATTGATCTGGGTGTGATCACGGTTTCCACCACCCGGACCCGGGACAATGACAAAAGCGGGCTGTGGATCCGAAAGCAGGCCCAAAAAGAAGGTCTTTGCGTGGCTTCTTATTGCATTGTATCCGACACCCGGGAACTCATTGTACGGGCCGTGGCCGACAGCGTATCAGGCCATGGCCTCCATGCCCTGATACTGACCGGGGGCACGGGCATGGGATTGTCTGATGTGACCATTGAAGCTGTCCGACCCCTGTTTGTCAAGGAAATGGGTGCGTTTTCAACGCTTTTTACCCAGCTCAGCTTTGAAAAAGTCGATTCTGCTGCCTTGCTGTCCAGGGCAGCGGCGGGCATTGTGGGCAAAACCGCCGTGTTCTGTCTGCCGGGAAGCCTGGATGCGTGCAAGCTGGCCTGCAATGAATTGATTTTTCCTGAAATCAAGCATATCGCCGCCCATCTCATCACATAGATCAAAGCGGCTCATATAGAAGATCTGACCTTAACAAGGAGAACATTGCCATGTTCGGTATCGGCATGCCCGAACTGATCGTGATTTTAGCCGTTGCCCTGATTGTATTCGGCCCCAAAAAACTGCCCGACCTGGCCCGGTCTCTGGGCAAAGCGATCAACGAATTCAAAAACGCCACACAAGACCTGAAGGATTCCGTGGACAGCGAATTCAAGGACGTTAAAAAACCTTTCGAGGATGTGGCCAAAGACGTCACCCAGATAGAGAATCGACCCAAGCCTTCCGCGGATGAAAGTTTTTCAACAGATTCGGAAAAAAGGGAGCCCGTAACCGCAGACCCGGACAGCAAACCGTCTGGCAGGACCCGGCAGGACCCGGATAACGACGCATCTTCTCCCTCTTTTGACCCGGATGCCCAAAACCGGAGCCCAAAAAACGAACACGGCCATGAATGAAGAAGAAAAACTGCCTTTAACCGAGCATCTCGAGGAGCTGCGAGACCGGCTGATCCGGTGCTTTATCGCCATATTCGGCGGTTTTGTCATCGCCTATGTCTTTAAGGAAAGACTATTCCAGATCCTGACCCGGCCCCTGATCCGGGTCATGGAGCAGGGCGACACCCTGATTTTCACCGGTATTCCGGAAGCCTTTTTCACTTACCTGAAAGTGTCGCTGCTGGCCGGCCTGATGCTGGCCGCACCTGTTGTGATCTACCAGTTCTGGATGTTTGTGGCCCCGGGGCTGTATAAAGAAGAGCGGCGGCTGATGATTCCCATCGTGTTTGTCTCTGCTTTTTTTTTCATCGGCGGCGCCCTGTTTGGCTATTTCCTGGTGTTTCCCTTTGGGTTTAAATTTCTGCTGGGCTTTGCCTCTGAAACCATTCGGCCTCTTCCGTCCATGCGGGAATATCTGAGTTTTTCCTCAAAGTTGTTGCTGGCCTTTGGGTTTGTTTTTGAACTGCCCATTGTCCTCACGTTTATGGCCCGGCTGGGCCTTGTGAGTGTGCCTTTTCTGAAAAAAAACCGGAAATACGCCCTGCTGATCTTCTTTGCCGGATCCGCCCTGCTGACCCCCCCGGACGTCATCACCCAGATCATGCTGGCAGCGCCCATGATGGTACTTTATGAAATCAGCATCATGGGCGCACGGGTTTTCGGCCGATCCCGCCAGGCGGAAGACCCGGATGAGCAGAAAACCGACGGCAATGACAACAGCGGCAAAAAAGATGCCTGATACCGGATTTCAGGCTTTGTCAAATATAATTGACAGGTATGCGGAAGGCTGATATAAAAGTAACATCAAAAAAGAAAAATGTTGCGGATTGTTATCGGTGGGCGATTCCACACAAATATGCTTTTAACCAGTTTGGCGAAAGGAGGACACAATGAAAAAAAGATTTGCGATCCTGACAGCAGCTGCCTGCATGGTCGCGGTATTTCTGGCTGCAGGCCTTTATGCCGGCACCGGAGACAGCTGCCCGGATGTTATTGAAATGAAAAACGACCAGGCCTTTGATGAGCACCGCATGCCCATTGTCCAGTTCGGCCACGGCGAGCACTACAAGGCGGACCCGGATGGATACGGCATTGGCTGCGGGGACTGCCACCATGATGAAAACGGTGAACCCCTGGCGGATCTGCAGGCCGGCGACGAAGTCCAGAGCTGCTTTGAATGCCACGACGGCACCGGTGCCGGCACCCCCAAGGATTTCATGGGCCCGCCGCCTGATGCAGAGGCCCTGAATTCCTATTACACCGCAATGCATGTCAACTGCGTGGGCTGCCACAAGAAGCAGGGCGGCCCTGTAGCCTGCAACGAATGCCACGGCAGCGAATAACTGTACGGCATTTAAAGCAGGGGTTTAGTAGACAGACCCATACCCATGCAACAGAAAAAGCCCTGTGAAGCAAAACATTTTGCTCCACAGGGCTTTTTTGATGCCCTTTGAAATGCGCCGGTTCTGACATCGCGATTTTTAACCCAAATGCGAATAATTTCTGGCCGCTTTTATAAAAGCCGGCGCCCAGCCCGGCACCCCCAGGCAGTGAATATGGGTATAGGTGGCCAGCACGTTTTGATGACACAGCCCGTCTTTTCCATTGATGATTCCCCGCCCCTTTTCCATGGTAAACACCAGGTCCGACTGTTTGCCCCGAAATTCCAGGACCCGGGAATAATGAAATTCATGGCCGCAAAACCGGGAACCGGCGGGAAAATACAGATTGGATTGGTTGACTTCTGCAATGGTATATCCGTGCCCCTGGGGGCGACGGAAAAATCCGAAATCAAGGGGAAAAACCCCGGCCATGGGATAGGTTTCTCCATCCAGAACAAGAGACTCCCCGAGATACATCAGCCCCCCGCACTCGGCATAAACCGGAAGTCCGGCATCGGCAGCCAACTTAACGGCCCTGCGAAAAGCGATGTTTTCAGTCAGCCGGGCGGCATGTGTTTCCGGAAATCCGCCGCCGATGTAAAGCCCGTGAACACCTTTCAAATCAGAATCCAAAAGCGGGCTTAAACAAACAATTTCTGCACCCAGCACCCTGAGCGCGTCAAGGTTTTCCGGATAGTAAAACTGGAACGCCGAATCCCGGATCACACCAATCCGATGAGTTTTGCCGGGTTCGAAAGGGGCTGCATTGCTCTCTGGTTCTGCAAGGGAGATGCAGGCTTGCCGGCAGCTTATACCTTCATCTTCGATATCCGGGGCAGGCATCTCAGCGGCTCTGCAGGCAGCGGCCACAACGCGCTCCAGGTCCACATGGGATGAAACCGCGTTTGCAGCAGACGCCACCGCGCCAGCCGCGAGCTCATGCTCCGGGGTTGGGATCAGCCCCATATGCCTTTCCGGAAAATTTTGCTGCTGGAGCTTTGGAATGGCACCAAAGACCGGCACGTTGCAGCGCGATTCAATACTGGTGCGCAGGATACGCTCATGCCGGGCTCCGGCAACGCGGTTTAAAATCACGCCACAAATATTGACCATGGGATCAAAATGAAGGCAGCCCAGGACAATGGCAGCCATGGTGCGGGTGGTCTTGGTACAGTCAACGCAGAGAATAACAGGCGTATCGAGCAGTTTGGCCAGTGAGGCCGTGGAGGTGGTACCTTCGGCATCCAGCCCGTCATACAGGCCGCGATTGCCTTCGATAACCGAAAGGTCCGCATCAGCGGAATGAATCCGGAAAGAGGCCCGGACCCGGGCATCGGAAAATAAAAAAGGGTCCAGATTGTGGCAGGGCCGACCGGCAGCCAGGGACAGCCAGCCAGCGTCGATATAATCCGGGCCCTTTTTAAAAGGGGCAACAATATGGCCCTGCCGGCAAAGGGCTGCAATCAGGCCGATTGAAATGACAGTCTTCCCTGAGCCGCCCCGAAGGGCGGCGATCAGAAACCGGGAAATCTTTTGTGCCGGCTCCATTATATCCTATCCGGCCTGCCGGCAAAGATCATCAGACTTGCTCAAAAAATCATCACAAACCATGCATACGACCGGATCAAGGCCGCATATTACCGGCAGTTTACTCTTCATGCTCAGCGGCGGACTGCTTGCCGGCGCCTTTGAGACCATACATGGAAGTGCTGCCGCTTGACCAGAACACCAGAATCCCCTCTTCCACCATCTGGGTGACAATTTTCTTGGCTTCACGGGGCTTGGCGTCTATCATCTTGGCCAAGTCGCTGAAATAAAACTTGGACTTGGATTTGGCTTTTTTCTCGATGCCGTCAAGGACCTTTTGTTTGCATTCTTCGTAGTCCAGTGCCATTGTTTTGCTTCCTCATTGATTGGATGAAACACCGGGTTGCGGCGCATCAGAAAAGATGCGCCGCAACCGCAATAGCCTCCCTGGCTCTGTAAGAACAAGGGAAATGATTCCAATGAAATTAAAACTTAAACTGCGAAGTCTGACGCCAGGTGTAGTAAGCCGGATCACGGAAGTCATCAATGAGATGATGGGTGAATTCCAGCCCGGTTTTTTCAAAAAACCGCTCCCAGCCGATGCGCTCGGCCCATTCGCCCAGCCGCTCGTATTTGTTGGCGTCTGCCGCATAGGTTTCAACGATCTTCTTGATCGTCTCAGCGGTTTTCGGCCAGCGGGGCGGCTCATTGGGAATAAAGGCCACGGCAACCTTGGAAAACTTGGGCGCGGAAATCCGGTTGGACACCTTGCCGCCGACCATCAAAACGATGCCGTCGCCTTCCTTGTCGGCCAGGGGCAGACAGGGGCACATGGTATAACAGTTGCCGCAGAACATGCAGCGGCTCTGGTTGACCTCGACACTGTTGACGGTCTTTCCGCCGACTTCCACCTTCTTGGGCTTGATGGCCGCAGTGGGGCAAGAGGCGATGGCCAGGGGAATCTCACACATTTTGTCGAGATATTCATGGTCAACCATGGGCGGTTTCCGGTGATAGCCCAGAATGGCGATATCCGAGCAGTGAACCGCCCCGCACATGTTCAGACAGCAGGCCAGGGAAATGCGCAAATGAGCGGGCATGCGCATGTTCTGAAAATCCTCGAAGACTTCGTCCATGACCGCCTTGACCGGACCCGATGCGTCGGTGGCCGGTGTGTGGCAGTGAATCCAGCCCTGGGTATGAATGATGTTGGTAATACCCGCGCCGGTGCCGCCCACAGGAAACTTGTAGGAACCGCCGGCAAATTTTCGGCCCTGCAGGTCATCGACCAACGGCTGGACCTTTTCCTTGCTGTCAACCATGAACTCGACGTTGTTGCGGGTGGTCCAGCGCATATAACCGTCGCAGTGCTTGTCTGAGATTTCACAGATTTCGCGGATAAGCGAAACGCTCATGAGCCGGGCGCCGCCTACGCGAACCGTGTATACCTCGTCGCCGGTCTCAGACACATGCACAAACACACCGGGCTGCAGATATTCATGGTACAGCCACTTGCCCTTGTTTTTTTTGATGACCGGCGGATAAAACTCCTCGTAATTTCTCGGACCGATATCGGTAATCCGATCCTTCATCGGATTTTCGGGATCGTATCCTGAAGATATAAAAGTCATGCTCAACCCCCTTTGTTATCGCAGGTGATGTTTGCGGAATTCATTGATGTCGCGTTCCCAGCCGCCTTCGACCTCTTCTTCCTTCCAGAAGATATACGGATTGTGCCGCGGTTCCTGTACATGC
>JAGTVF010000234.1 GCA_018224315.1 Desulfobacterales bacterium
ACTGGCCAAAACCGAACGCATTGACACGGGCCGGCTGGATATCCAGGTTTATATTTCTGTGTGCGGCCCGGATGCCCGGGCCCTGACCGGGACGGCCAAGCAGATGGGCAAAGGCGCCACCCCGGCCCAGGCAGAGGCCAGCGCGGTCATGGAGCTGGTGGAACGCTTCAGTTTTTACAGTTTTGCCGCAGACCCGGCCAATTTCGTGGAAGCCATACGACCGGAAATGGGCAGTGACGCCCTGCCCGTTGAGGCCATTGCCGCATCGGTCCATGATGATGCAGAAGACCTGGAAGCCGCAGCCCGGGTATTTGACACCATCCCCTTTAAATGGTCCATGGGAGTCAATCTCACCCGCGCCACAGATGTTTTGGTTCCCTTTGAGTGGTTTTTTGCCATCAACGAATTCAACGGCACTTCTGCGGGCAACTGCCTGGAAGAAGCCCTTTGCCAGGGAATCTGTGAAATTGTGGAGCGCCACGTATCGGCAAAAGTCTGCCGGCAGCAGAGCCCCGTGCCCGGCATTGATCCGGCATCGGCAACAGAGCCCATGGTGTGCGAAATGCTGGAAAAATACAAAAAAAACGGAATCCGGGTGTTTTTGTCGGATTTTTCCTTAGACACGGGCATTGCCACGGTCGGGGCCCTGGCCTTTGATCCGGAAACCTTTCCCCACCAAAGCGAGATTGTCTGGACCGCGGGCACGGCCCCGGACCCGGAAAAAGCCCTGTCACGCGCCCTGGCTGAAACCGCCCAGCTCGCCGGCGATTTTCACACCGGATCGAGTTACGTGGCCAGCGGACTGCCCAAGCCGGCCGGCCCGGCAGATGTCGCCCATATCACGGACGCCGGCACGATAAAAAAAATCACGGACCTGCCCGATATCTCAGACGGCAACATCCGCATCGAAGTGGAGCGCTGCATTGCCGCCCTGGAAAAACAAAACCTGGATGTCATCACCATGGACACCACCCACCCGGGTCTCGGGGTATGCGCCCTGTACACGGTGGTGCCCGGTGCGCGCTTCCGGGAGCGGGCCGCAGCCGGCAGCGTCGGCATGTTCTGCGCCCGGCTGATCACGGAAAAATTTGACCCGCACGAGGCTGCACAACGGCTGGCGCAGATGGATGCCATGATGCCGGGCAAATATTACGTGCAGTTTTATCTGGGAAAAACCCGCATGGAACTCGGGGAGAAACGGGCCGCCATAGACCTTTTTCAATCCGCCCTGGCCCTTGCCCCCCACGCCCAGGATGTCCCCAGCATCTACTCCTACATGGGCCAGGCGCTAAAAGACGCCGGCGACTATGACAATGCTCTGAAAAGCGCGGAAAAAGGGCTTCGGTGGGATGGCGAGCGAACAGACCTGCACAACCTGGCCGGATTCTGCCATTTTAAGAAAAAAGACCACGAGGCCGCAGTTGACAGCTTTTCCCGTGTGATTGCCCTGAACCCGGCATCGGGCATTGATCATGCTAACCTGGCGGTCAACTACCGGGAAATGGGAGACACCGAGACAGCGACCCGGTTTTTCCAAATCGCCCTGGACCTGGACCCTTCCCTGGAGTTTGCCCGCCAGCACCTGGAAGGGCTCAGGAAATAAGGTTTTTGAGATCCTCCCGGATGTAGCGGCCCGGCACAGGGGTCACCCGGGGCATGGGGCCAAGCGGGCTTTGATCCACAAGCAGGGGACACCCATAAGCCGCCTCCAGGGTCTCATAGGTCAGCACCTGGTCCGGGGAGCCCCATTGGATCATTTTTCCCTGGTGCAGAAGCATCAGGGTGTCGGCATACATGGCCGCCAGGTTCACATCATGGGAAACCATGATAACGGTAATGCTTTTTTCATTTCGCATCTTTTCCATCAGGTTCATGACCCGGAGCTGATGGGAGATGTCTAAGGCAGCGGTGGGCTCATCGAGTAAAATCAATTCCGGCTCCTGACAGATGGCCCGGGCGATAAAGACCCGCTGGCGCTCGCCGCCGCTGAG
Organism: Desulfobacterales bacterium; assembly: GCA_018224315.1. GTDB lineage: Bacteria > Desulfobacterota > Desulfobacteria > Desulfobacterales > Desulfosalsimonadaceae > Desulfosalsimonas. The sequence continues at coordinate 1,992 of JAGTVF010000234.1, forward strand.
CTGATCCATGCGCCGGTCGGCCAGCCGGGCAATTCCGGTAAAATCCATGGCCTGATCGGCCATGGCCTGATCCCTGGAAGATTCCAGGCCGAATGTGCCCAGATGCGGACTGCGGCCAAACAATACCACGTCTTTGACCCGGAATGGAAAATCCAGAGGCACCTGCTGGGGAACAAACGCCATTTTCCGGGCAAGATCCCTTCTGCCGTAGCTTTTGAGCCTTCGGCCCAGGATCTGTACCCCGCCGGACACGGGTTTTAGCAGACCGGCCATGATTTTCATCAGGGTGGTTTTGCCGGAACCGTTCGGCCCTATGAGGATAAAGCACTCGCCTGTTTTGACCTCAAATGAGACATCTTTAAGCACGGATTGATCCGCATAAGCCGCCGATACGCCTGTAACCGAAACAGCCGGGGTCATGCGCTGCTCCTTCTTAACAGAAAAATAAAAACAGGTGCACCGATCATGGCGGTGATCACCCCGGCGGGCATTTCCCCCTGCCGCGGCAAAACGCGGGCC
>JAGTVF010000235.1 GCA_018224315.1 Desulfobacterales bacterium
CCGGTCGCCCACATCAATTTTGAGCCGGTGCCGGCTTTGGGTGGAAATCACGGCGCAGACCTCGGTGCCGTCTGACAGGCCGACGGCCACCTCGGTATTGACCCGGCCGGCTGAAATCCGCAAAATTCTGCCGTAAAGGCGATTTTCCGCGCTGGATACCGGCTCAGGGCCGTCGGGGTGCAGGGTTACCCACGGGGCTTTGACTTCAGCGGTGATCAGGCCTCCTTTTTTGAGATCCATCCGTTGCAGGCTGGTGTTTGTGATAATGGTGGTCACCAAATGGCCGCCGATGGTCACAAGGCTGACCCGGGTCTGGATACCGCCCTGGTCAATTTCCCGGATTTTGCCGAAAAATGAATTTCGGGCGCTGGTGGTGCGCGACGATTCCTTTTCCATGAATTTTCGGGTCACCTGGCGGATTTCTTCGGGAGAAAAGGACACATAGGCGGAGGTCAGCCCCGGGGTGGAATGACCCAGGATCATCTGGACCACCGGCATGGGCATGTTGTTTTGCATCATCTCCACGGCCCGGGCTTTGCGGATCATTTCCGGGCCGCCCGTTTTTTTGGAAAACCCGCATTGCTGTGCGCGTTCATAGAATTTTCGGCGCACAAAGCCCGGATCCACAACGAGTCTTTCCCCGACCACTGCCTGAAATTCCTTGTCTGAAAGCATCCTGTGAAGTTCGCTCATCAGTGCGGCAGACACTTCAACGGTTCTCCGGCAGGCCCCGGCCCCGTAAGCCACCGAATGGGCGCTGTAATCAATGTCTGTGTGCAGATTGAGCGCCAGCACCTCGTTTAATTTGGCCCCGGTATACCGGATCAGCAGAAAGATCATCAGGATGCGCTGCCTGGAGGTGCGGATGCGCTTTTGCGGCGAATTTTGGGCCCATTTGCGAAACGCAGCTTCAAGCCGGGACAGGCCTACCGTGTCCAGGCAATCGGACTGATCCGGGACCGCGGAGATTGGATTGGTGTTCATATGGACTGCCTTTGGTGTTGGTTTTTTGGGTCTTTCAAATCATCCCTGCATCAGAGAAAGGCCGATAAATTGGCTTGACTTTATAACACGAATTATATAATTATCGTGTCTACAATGCAATGATAAACAGGAGGGAAGATGTCTGAAAAATTCAGATTCAACCGAATGGAACTGGCCGGATCACTGGGGGACCTGGGCACTCTGCTGCCCATTGCCATTGCCATGGTCCTGGTCAACGGATTGGATCCCCTGGGCCTGTTTTTGAGCATCGGGATCTTTTATATCCTGTCCGGGATTTATTTCGGCATCACGGTGCCGGTCCAGCCCATGAAAGTCATTGGCGCCTATGCCATTGCCACGGCCTTGACCGCCGACCAGATTCTGGCATCCGCCCTTCTGATGGGGATGTTTTTGTTTATCATCGGGATCACCGGCGCCATTGATTGGATCCGCAGGGCCACCCCCCATTCGGTGATCCGGGGAGTGCAGCTGTCCACAGGGGCACTGCTGATTTCCGGGGGGATCAAGTTCATGATCGGAACCGCCAGATTCCAGCAGCTCCATGATGCAGTGGAGCCCTATCTTGCATTTCAGGCCGTGGGTCCGGTTCCTGTCAGCCTGATCATCGGGGTGACCGCGGCGGTGATCACGCTGTTTTTGCTCGACAGCAAGCGGTTTCCCGCCGGTTTGATCGTTATTCTCGGCGGCCTTGCAACAGGCCTGGCCCTGGGGGCCCGGGTTGAATTCAGCGGCAGCGGCCCGGGCCTGCACCTGCCCGAAATTCTGCCCTTTGGCTTTCCTGCGCCCGCGGATTTCACCTTTGCCCTGCTTGCCCTGGTGCTGCCGCAGCTGCCCATGAGCCTGGGCAACGCGGTTTTGGCCTATACCGATCTTTCCGGAGAGTATTTCGGCGAGAAATCCGCAAAGGTGACCAACCGGAAGGCCTGTATCAGCATGGCGCTGGCCAATTTCATGAGCTTTTTTCTGGGTGGTATGCCCCTTTGCCACGGCGCCGGGGGGCTGGCGGCCCATTACCGGTTCGGTGCGCGAACCGCCGGCTCCAATCTGATAATCGGGCTGATCTTTGCCCTGCTGGCATTGACCCTGGGCGGCGGGATTATCGAAGTGCTCAATCTGCTGCCCATGTCGATACTGGGGGTTTTGCTTGTGTTTGCCGGCTCCCAGCTGGCGCTTACCATCATGGACTTAAAAACCCGCAAGGATTTTTTCGTGGCCACCCTGATCCTGGGCATCACCCTGGCCGCCAATCTGGCGGCGGGTTTTATCGCCGGGATGATTGTGGCCCATGTCCTTCGGTGGGAAAAACTGTCCGTATAGGCGGCCGTGCCCATGTGTGTGAAAAAAAGACATGGGCACGGCTTTTGTGTTACCGGGTTTCGGGGAATTTCAGGGTGATTTTTTCCTTGTCATCCTTTTTTTTCATTTTGATCTTTAGGTCCACATTGCTGTCGCGCACCCCCAGAGACAAGGGCAGTTCGCCCTTATCATCGTCGATGTGGGTGATGTTTCGCATGATCTCGATGATTTTGTCGGCCAGTTGGGCAGGCGGTGCGGGCAGTTTTGCCTCCCGGTATTTTGCTGTCATTTCCACGGAGCCGTCAGCGGATTTGGTGAGTTTGATTTTTTCCACGTTCCGGTCCAGACCGTGGAGGACAGACAAGGCCAGCCAGTTTAATGCGGCCTGCTCAATGTCAGACTCTTCCCGGACCCGGCCCAGTTCGGTCAGGTAGTCGGTCTGGGCATAGCAGTCAATATGTTCCTGCATCTTTTTATGGAAACTGC
>JAGTVF010000236.1 GCA_018224315.1 Desulfobacterales bacterium
AGAAAACCGCGCGTTTTCAGCATTGGCAGCAAATTTTCGGCGCTTGCGTGTAAATGTGGCAGCCATGTTTTGTCAAATCCGTGGGAGTGCTTTGAAAAATTCCAGAATTGATCTGCGGTTTTATTTTGTTACCGATGACGGCGCACCCGGAGCCGGGCCTCTGGAACAGGCGAAAATTGCCATAGCCGCCGGGGCCACGGTTGTCCAGTACCGCAACAAGGCTTTTTCCGCCCCGGATTTCAAAGAGGCGGAAGCCATTTCCCAAATGTGTGCCATCCACGGGGTAAAGTTTATCGTCAATGATGACATGATCCTGGCCCGGGCCCTTGGCGCTGACGGGGTGCATCTGGGCCAGCAGGACGCAAACCCGGCCCTTGCCCGGCAGATCCTGGGCCCTGCAGCCATTGTGGGGGTTTCTGCGGCCAACTTTGAAGAGCTTTCCCGGACCGATACAGTCCCGTGCGATTATCTGGGAACCGGGCCGGTTTTTGCCACGGCCACCAAGGCGGATGCCGGAGATGCCATCGGTTTATACGGCCTTTCAGAGGTGGTCCGCATGTCCGGTCTTCCTGTTGTGGCCATTGGCGGTATTTTACCGGAATCGGTGGGCGCGTGCATGGAAAACGGGGCAGACGGGGTGGCTGTGATCAGCGCCATTACCCGGGCAGATGATCCTGCAGCCGCAGCCGACCGCTTTGCCGCAGCCTGCGGCACCCGGGCCCGGGTTTTGCAAGCTCCCTGGCGGGACGAGTTTTTGCTGATCGGCCAGATTCTGGGCCAGCCGGGCGATGCCAAAGACCCGCAAGGGTTGCTCCGGGTGGGCGCCGGAGATGACGCGGCCCTGCTTTCCCATATCCCCAGGCCCGTTATCAGCACTGACACCCAGCATGAAAACATTCATTTCCGCCGCTGCTGGCAGAGTTTCTTTGAAATCGGATACAAGGCCGCGGAAACCGCATTCAGCGATCTGGCTGCCTGTTATGCCAGTCCCCTGGCGCTTTTTGTCAACCTGGCCCTGCCGGCCACGGTTTCTCAGCAAAGTGTTATGGAAATTTATCAGGGCATCCGCCAATCCCTTGTCCCACGGGGTGCGGTGCTGGGCGGGGGCAACGTGTCTTCCTCGCAGGATCTGGCCATTGACATGTTTGTGATGGGCTCCGGCCATGCCGGTATTTTCCCTTTGCGCTCGGCTGCCGCGCCCGGACATGGCTTGTATGTCACCGGCCCCCTGGGCAGGGCCCGGGCCGGGCTGGAGTGCCTGATGCGGGGCGATTATGCGTTTCCCGGCCTGGTTGAGGCTTTCAAGCGGCCTATGGCCCGGTTTGATGCAGCCGCAGTGCTGGCAGATCATGGGGTGGGTTGTGTCATGGATATCAGCGACGGGCTGGCCGGAGATGTGGGCCACCTGGCCGAAGCCTCCGGGATCACAGCAGTTCTGGATCTTTGCCGGGCGCCGGCAGACACGGAGTTTGCTTCTTTTTGCGAAAACTACCAAATGCCCCCCGCAGATGTCATGGCAGCGGGCGGAGAGGATTATGAACTGTTGTTTGCCTGTCCGCCGGAAGTGTTTGCCGCCATTTGCCAGAAGCTTCCCGATGCCTTTTGCGTGGGTACTTGCCGGGTCTTTGACGGCCATTGGGTCAGGGGCTTGCCGGCGGCAATGGAGAGCTTTGGCCATACAGCTTAAAAAACAGCCATGGAGATCAATTCATGAAATATTCAGAGGCATCACTGGGGCGGGTGTTTGTGATCCGGCTTGAAGACGGCGATATCGTCCATGAGGCCATTGAAGGTTTTGCCGCGGAAAACCGGATCACGGCCGCAGTCATCATCATCCTGGGCGGGGCGGACAAGGACAGCCGCCTGGTGGTGGGGCCTGAAAACGGCCGGGCCGCGCAGATCACCCCCATGATCCATCTGCTCGAAGCGGTTCATGAGGCCGCTGGCACGGGGACGATTTTTCCCGATCAAGCGGGCAAACCCGTGCTGCACCTGCACATGGCCTGCGGCCGGGGGCAAAACAGCGTGACCGGTTGCGTGCGCACTGGTGTAAAGGTCTGGCAGGTCATGGAAGTTGTGGCAATCGAGATTGCCGACACCGATGCCCGGCGTCTGCCGGACGCCGCAACAGGTTTTGAACTGCTTTGTCCGTAATCCAAATGATCACAAAGCCAAGAAATCGACCTTATTTGCGAAACCATCCTGAAAAAGGAGGCCTGAGTTTATGATTCCCGTGATCCTGGCCGGCGGTTCCGGCACCCGGCTGTGGCCCATGTCCCGGGAGTTTTACCCGAAACAGCTTCTTGCGATGACAGACGGCCATACCATGCTGCAGCACACCCTGATGCGCCTTGACGGGATTGCGGGCCTGGATTCGCCGGTGGTGCTCTGCAATGAGACCTACAGATACGGCATTGCCCGCCAGCTTCGGCAAATCGGGGTCCACGGGTTTGAGCTCATCCTGGAGCCGGTCGGGAGAAACACGGCACCGGCGATTGCTGTGGCGGCGTTAAAAGCCATGTCCCGGTCCGCAGATGAGCAGATCCTGGTTTTGCCTGCAGATCATCTCATCCTGGATGCGGCAGCTTTCCACGAGGCCGTCGGCACAGCTGCCGCCTTTGCCCGGCAGGGATATCTGACTACCTTTGGCGTGGTCCCCCGAAGCCCGGAAACCGGCTACGGCTATATCCGCAAAGGGCCGGCAGCCGGGGCCGGGGGCGTGGGTGCCGGCGGACTGGAAGCCTTTGCCATTTCCAGGTTTGTGGAGAAGCCGGATCTGGAAACGGCGCAGCAGTATCTGGATTCGGGGCAGTACTGCTGGAATTCAGGGATGTTTCTGTTTCAAGCCGCAGATATCTGGGACGAGCTCAAAGCGTTTGCTCCGGACATGGCGGATGCCTGCAGCCTTGCCATAGAACACGGGCGGGTTGAACAGGATGCGATTCTTCTGGATCCGGACGCCTTTGGCCGGTGCCGGTCGGATTCCATTGATTATTCGGTCATGGAAAAAACCGCAAAAGGCGTGATGATTCCCTTGGATGCCGGGTGGAGCGATCTTGGCTCCTGGGCGGCCATGTGGGAGTGCGGCACCAGGGATGAAAGCGGAAACTTCTGCTCGGGCGATGTTTGGGTCGAGGAAACAAAAAACAGCCTGGTGATTGCGCAATCCCGGCTGGTCGCCGCAGCCGGCGTCCGGGATTTGGTGATTGTAGAAACCGCCGATGCTGTGCTGGTGGCGGACCGAACCCGGAGCCAGGAGGTCAAGTCGATTGTCTCCGGTCTCAAGGCGCGCAACCGCAGGGAAGCCTTTTTGCATCCCACCCGGTTTCTGCCCTGGGGCATTGTGATTGAAATCCACACTGACGCGCAATGCGGGGTCCGACGCATTGAAATCGATCCTGAGAAAAGCATTGAGATCACATCGCCTGCACATGCCGGGTGTTGTTGGCGGGTGATTTCGGGAAGCGGATGGATGACCCGGGACCAGGACCGGGAGAAAATGGATCAAGGCTTTTTCGGGCATATCGGCCTGAAACAGCGCCTGGGTGTGAAGGCCTG
>JAGTVF010000237.1 GCA_018224315.1 Desulfobacterales bacterium
CGCCCTGGCGCAGGGCAGCCAGAATGAATTTCGGACTCATGCGGCCGGTGCAGGGGATGCGGATTACGCGAATATTGCTTGGATATTCCATCCGGCTGACGCCCGCCAGATCGGCTGCGCCATAGCTGCACCAGTTGCATAGAAAACTTAAGATTTTCGGTTCCTTGTCAGCCATATGCATTGATCTCCTGATTGCGCACCAGCCGCCCGGGGGCCGCCGGTGGGGTTGATATCAACTATGTTTATATTGCTTCGTCCATTTCAAAGATCTGGTACATGATCTGGTCCGTGTCAAATCCCTTGAGATGAATGGCGCCTGAACGGCATGATGCCACGCAGAGCCCGCAACCCTTGCAAAGTGCTGGATTGATTTGCGCCTTGCCGGCAAACCGGCCCTCCTCGGCAAAAGACGGGGCCGAATATGGACAGACGGCTGTGCAAACACCGCATGCCGCACAATTGACCGGATCGACTTCGGCAATGGTGCCGCTGCTGTATATATATTGCCGGGACAGCAGTGTGATGGCCCTGGCCACGGCTGCCTTTGCCTGGGCGATGGATTCGTCGATCGGCTTGGGATAATGGGCCATACCGCAGAGAAACACGCCGTCTGTGGCAAATTCCGCCGGGCCCAGCTTGGCATGGCGCTCAATGAAAAAACCGTCTTCATTCATGGGCACCTTAAAGAAGTTGGCCAGTTTTTCATCCTTGCAGGGGATAATAGCCGTTGCAAGGGTCAGCAGGTCCACGTTGAGCTCCACCGGCCGGTTTAAGATGTGGTCCGTGACGGTAATGGCAATGCTGTCATCTTTGACCTCGACAGACGGCTTGTCTTCCAGGGAATAGCGGATAAAAATCACGCCCTGCTGGCGCGCCTGCTTGTAGAGGTATTCCTTTTCCCCGTAGGTGCGGATATCCCGGTACAGGATATAGACGTTCATTTCCGGGTTGCGTTTTTTGAGCTCAATGGCGTTTTCAATGGAATGGGTGCAGCAGACCCGGGAACAGTACATGCGGCCCGGCTCCCTTGATCCAACGCATTGGATAAAAGCTGCGCTATTGATTTTTTCAAGGCCCGGATCTTCCTTTTGGAACTTTCTGTCCAGCTCCAGGCTGGTAAGAATCCTTTGGTCCTGACCATAAGCGTATTCCGTGGGCTCATAGGGGGTAGCGCCTGTGGCAAGCACGGCGGCCCCGTGCTCGAGCTCAACTTCCTGGTCGTTTTCAAGCATGATGGTTTTGAAATTGCCCACAAAACCATCCACGTTTTGAATCCGGGTGTTTAAGTGAAGCTTGATCTTGTCATGGCCCTTGACCTGAGAAATGAGGTTTTCCAGGTTTTCGGCAACGGATTCCCCTTTGGCCGTGTGATAGAGATTTGCGGCCTGGCCGCCCAGATGGTCGGTGTGCTCCACCAGATGGGTTTCAATGCCCTGGTCAGCAAGGCTTTTGGCGGCTGCCATGCCGGCAATGCCGCCGCCCACAACCATTGCGGCCGGGTTGACCGAGAGCTCGGATTCCTTTAACGGCTCCATCCGGGCAACCTTGGCCACGGCCATGCGCACCAGGTCCCGGGCCTTTTCCGTGGCCAGTGCCGGGTTGTTTTTGTGCACCCAGGAATCCTGGTTTCGGATATTGGTCATTTCAAAAAGGTATTTATTGAGCCCGGCATCGGTCAGGGTTTCCTGGAACAGGGGCTCGTGCGTTTTGGGGGTGCAGGCAGCCACCACAATGCGGTTTAGCCCTTTTTCCTCGATAATCGCGGCCATGTTTTCCTGGGTGTCCTGGGAGCAGGAAAACAGATTGTCATCCACATATTCCACAAAGGGCAGGGTGCTGGCGTATTCCACCACTGCCGGGACATCCACAACACCGGCGATATTGACGCCGCACCGGCAGACAAACACGCCGATTTTGGGGCGTTCCCCGCCCACATTGCGCTCCGGGACGACTTCTTTTTCTTTGGTCCGCGTATTGCGGGAATCAGACAGGATTTCCGCGGCTGCAGAGGCTGCGGCACTGGAATCAATGACCGACTGGGGAATATCTTTGGGTCCCTGGAAGGCGCCGCAGGCAAATATGCCCTCCCTGGAGGTGGACACCGGGGTGAAGGTATTGGTTTCACAGAAATTGCCCGGCGAAAGTTCGATTCCCAGGTTCCCGGCCATTTCCACGAGTTCGGGCGGAATCTGCAGGCCAATGGAAAGCACCACCAGGTCAAATTTGTCCGTGAGGATTTCGCCGTTATCCGAGACATATCGCAGTTCGAGTTCGTCTGAATCGGCAATCGGGTTGATGGTATGCACCCGGCTGCGCACGAAGTTGACCCCGCTTTTGTTTCTGGCGCTTTCATAGAACTTTTCAAAGTCCTTGCCCGGGGTACGCATGTCCATGTAGAAAATCGAGCAGTCCAGGGCATCGCCGGCATGCTCCTTTGCGATAACGGCTTCTTTGATGGCATACATGCAGCAAACCGATGAACAATAGGCATTGTTGCAACGGTTCATGTCCCTGGAGCCGACGCATTGAAGCCAGGCGATTTTTTTGGGCTCCTGGTGATCGGACAGGCGGATCAGATGTCCGCCCGTGGGCCCGGATGCCGACAGCATCCGCTCCATTTCCATGGAAGTGATCACGTTGGGATGATCGTAATTGTAAAAATCCAGGGTGGAGGGATCAAACGGCTCAAAACCGGGCGCCAGGATAACAGAGCCCACTTCGAGCTCAATGGTTTCGTCCTCCATGGAATGGTCAATGGCGTTGACCGGACAGATCTCCGAGCAAATCTTGCAGCCCCCGGTTTTGAAGTGCATGCACACATCCCGGTCAATGACCGGGGTATTGGGCACAGCCTGGGGATAGGGCACGTATATGGGCTTGCGTCCCCGGAGTCCCACATCATATTCGGATTTGATGATTTGCGGCTTGTTGGCGGTGATCAGCTCATTGATTTTATCCAGGGTGATATGGCCGGTGGGGCACAGAAACGCGCAGGCACCGCAGGCCCGGCAGATATCGGTTTGCACGTGAAACGGGGTGTCAACCTTTAAGTCCAGACCTCTGTCGGTGAGGGCAATGGCGTTGTTGCCCATTTTCTCACAGATCCGCGTACACAGTCCGCAAAGAATGCAGGTTTCGTGCTCCTGCTCGAACCTGGGTTTTTCAATGCCATATTTCTTTGCCAGTTCCTGGATAACCGGCACATCGGCGCACCTTGCCATGAGCATTTCAACGATAAGCTTGCGCCCTTCATGCACGGTTTCCGTGTCTGTCTGGACCTCCATGCCCTCCCAGATGGGATAGTTGCAGGCCGTGACAAATTTGGTCCTGCGGCCGTCAAAGAGTTCCACAGTACAAAGCCGGCACATGCCCGCGGGCTCAAGGGCTTTGTGGGCGCAGAGCGTGGGGATATAGACCCCGTGGTTCTCGGCTACCTGGATAATATATTGGCCTTCCTCGCCTTGAACCGTCTGCCCGTTCAGCTTGAAAGTAATCATATCTGGTTAAATCCTTGTCATAAGTTATCGAATGGCAATGGCGTCAAATTTACAAATGTCGTAGCAAATGCCGCACTTAATGCAATTTTCCTGGTCGATTTCATGGGGTTCTTTCTTTTCCCCGGAAATGGCCTCCTGCGGACACTTTTTGGCGCACAAGGTGCATCCGTTACAGGCTTCTTCATCGATTTCATAGTAAAACAAGGGCTTGCAGACCCCGGCCGGGCATTTTTTGTCATAAATATGGGCTTCATATTCATCCCGGAAATATAAAATCGTTGTCAATACCGGGTTGGGAGCAGATGTGCCCAGACCGCAAAGGGAGAACTTCTGCATCATGGTCCCGAGTTCTTCAAGCAGCTCAATGTCGCCCTTTTTTCCATTTCCTTCGCAAATGCGGCTCAACACCGCCATCATCTGCTTGAGTCCCTCCCGGCAGGGATTGCACTGGCCGCAGGATTCGTCAACGAGAAATTCGATGAAGTAGCGGGCCACGTCCACCATACAGGTGTCCTGATCCATGACAATCATGCCGCCGGAGCCCATGATGGAGCCAAGTTTGGTCAGTTCATCAAAATCCACCGGGGTGTCGAGAAACTGTTCCGGGATGCAGCCGCCGGACGGACCGCCGGTCTGCACGGCCTTGAATTGTTTCTTTTTGGGAATGCCGCCGCCGATGTCAAAAATAATTTCGCGCAGGGTCGTGCCCATGGGCACTTCCACAAGCCCCGTGTTGACCACCTTGCCAACAAGGGAGAAAATTTTGGTCCCCTTGCTGTATTCAGTACCCATGGAGGCGTACCACTGGGCGCCCTTATCAATGATTAAGGGCACATTGGCCCAGGTTTCCACGTTGTTTAAGTTCGAGGGACTGTCGCGGAAACCCTTTTCAGACGTGTGAATATATTTGGCCCGGGGACGCCCGGGCTTGCCTTCCAGAGATGCCATCAGGGCAGTGGATTCGCCGCAGACAAAAGCCCCTCCGCCCTTGCTGATGTGGAGGTCAAAATCAAAGCCGGACCCCAGAATGTTTTCGCCGAGCAGGCCGTATTGCTTTGCATGGTCAATGGCTTTGGCAAGGTTGGCCACGGCCAGGGGATACTCGTGGCGGACATAGACGTATCCATCATGGGAACCCATGGCAAAGGCGCCGATGAGCATACCCTCGATGATCAGGTGCGGATTGCCTTCCAGCAGCCCGCGGTCCATGTATGCCCCGGGGTCGCCTTCATCTGCATTACAGATCACGTATTTGGGCCCTTTATGCCGGCTGCAGGAGTCCCACTTGATGGCCGCCGGAAAACCGCCGCCGCCGCGTCCCCGAAGGTTGGCGTTTTTGATCTCTGCGATGATTTCCTTGGGCTTCATTTCAAACAGGGCTTTGGCCAGGCTCTGGTATCCGCCCACAGCCAGGTAGTTGTCAATGCTGTTGGGATCAATCAGGCGGTTTTTGCCGAAAATCGATCGGGTCTGCAGCTTGTAAAAAGGAACGTCTTCTTCCCTGACAACCCGTTTCTTGGTTGCCGGGTTCTTGAAAAGCAATTTTTCCGCCGGCTCGTTGTTGACCAGGGTTTTTTCAACGATCTCCGGGATGTTTTCCAGTTCCACCTTGGGGTAGAAAATCCCGCCCGGGTCAATGACCATGATGGGCCCCTGCTCGCAATATCCGTGGCACCCGGTCAGCCGGATTTCATACTTATCGGCAATTCCGTGTTTTCCCATTTCTTCCGTGAGGGTGTCCCGGATTTTATCGCTGTTGTGAATGATGCATCCGGGCCCGGAACATAGGGAGATCAGTCCCTTGTCCGGGCTCTGGGCGGTTGCCTGGAGCTCTTGAATATAGGATTCCAGTGCCTCTTTATTCTCAAATTTAACCATGGCTGAGTTCAACCTCCGTGACCAATGCCGTTAAGAGGCATTTTTCTTGTAGTCATCAATTATGTTTAATGCACTTGATCGATCCAGGCCGCCGTGCATGTTCTTGTTGACGGTAAAAACCGGTCCGGCTGCGCAGCAGCCCAGGCAGCGAACGGTTTCCAGGGTAAACAGGCTGTCCTGGGTTGTTTGTCCGGTATCGATTTGGAGATTGTCGTGTACGGCATCAATGATTTTTTCCGCCCCGCGGACATGGCAGGCGGTTCCGGTACAGACGTTGATGATGTATTTTCCGCGGGGTTCAAGGCTGATGGTTTTGTAAAAAGTAGCCACGCTGTAGATCATGCTCTTTGGCACATTGAGTTTTTGGGCCAGAACCGGAATTGTTTCAGGCGGGACGTAATTATACAGCTCGTTTATATCCTGCAGGATCATCAGCAGCGATTCTTTGTCGCTGTTGTATTCATCAATGATGTCGTCTAATTTTTCCCAATCGATGTCGTTGTTGTATGCCATGGCAGGGAAATCCTTTTTTGCCGTTTGATGGTAGATCGGTGGTAAGGCCTTTAGTTTGCCGCAATTGTCTGGGAAACCGGGCAGTTTTCAACACAGGCGCCGCATCCGGTGCACAAATCCATGTTAATGCTTCGGGCCCGCTTTTTGACCTTGACTTTGAAATTTCCGGGTTTGCCTTCAACGGCTTCCAGATCCGCATATGTGATTAGCTCGATGTTTAAGTGCCGGCCGACCTCGACCAGTTTGGGCGAGATAATTCACATTGCACAGTCGTTTGTGGGAAAGGTCTTGTCCAGTTGGGACATCACGCCCCCGATGGAGGGACTTTTTTCCAGAAGGTAGACGTAATATCCGGAATCAGCCAGGTCTAAGGCCGTCTGCATTCCCGAGATGCCGCCGCCGACCACCAGTACGGATCCGATTGTTTCTTGTGTCATAATCTTCTCCAGCAAACATAAGGTTTGGATAAGAATCAAAAACAGGAAAATTTTCCGGTAGTTTTTATAGATCTCCGAAGTGAATTTGCAAATCAAGCCTTTTGATATCTGTAATTTGGAATCTTGTCAATGAAATTTTGTGCAATGATTCCTGTCAATAACAGCTTTCCGGCCTTGCAGAAGGCCTGTTTGGGCAATTTTTCAAACCGCAGGATTTTGAACATATGCTGATTTCGATTTTGTTGTTTTTCAGAAAAGATCGGTCAGCAAGGACCTTTCCCCTTTTCACGGAGGCTGCCCCCCGCAACGGGCTTCGTGTGGTTTGAAATTTCAATGAAACCTGTTATGTATATGGCATCAGCAATGAATTGACCGTGCTTTTGGCTTTCACCCCCTATTTCCCTGAGGAGATGCAACATGAACGTAGCCATCGTGGGAGGCGGCACTCGTGGCCTGTACTTGCTCAATGTTCTGGAAAAAAATTCATTTCAGATGATTGATCTCAATGTTGTGGCAATGGCCGATGTCAACGAAAAGGCGCCCGGGCTTCTGAGGGCCGGGGAAATGGGTCTGTTTGTCACAACGGATTACAATACGCTTTTTGAGCGCAGCGATATTGATCTCATCATTGAACTCACCGGCGATCTTGAGATTTATAATGACATTTTGAACAAGAAGAAAAAGAGGGTACATGCCCTGGCCCATACCACGGCCCTGCTGTTTTGGGAAATCGACGACGCCTGCAAAAAGGTCAACGGGGCGGACCTGCTGACCGGCCACAAGCAGAATGTCTACGAAGTCCTGATGAACCAGTTCATTCAGGAAGAGGCCATGGTTATTGACAAGAATTACAGGGTCGTGGACATGAACGAGGCCATGATGAAAAAGCTGGGAAGAACCAGCCAGGATGTGATCGGCCGGTTCTGCTACCAGGTGGGCCATCACCTGGACCAGCCCTGCACCGGGAGAAATCATCCCTGCCCACTGGCAGAGGTGTATAAGAAAAACGAACCCTGCATGACCACCCATGTTCACCTGGATCAGGACAACAACGAGATTTATTATGCCATCTCCTGTTATCCTTTAAACAATGACGAGGAAATCATCGGTGTCATTGAGATCCTGCGTGATATCACCCCGGAGATCAAGGTTCAGAAAGCCCAGATGCAGCAGGAAAAGCTGATGTCCATCGGCCGGTTGTCAGCCGGTATTGCCCATGAAATCAACAATCCGCTGACCACCATCATGACTTCCGCCATGATGCTGCAGGAGGATTTGAATCCAAAGGATGAAATGCATGAGGAACTCCGGATCATTTCCAGCGAAGCCCAGCGGTGCCGGAAAATCGTGCAAAGCCTGCTGGATTTTGCCCGCCAGACCAAGCCCATGCAGAAGATCCAGGATATCAATGCCATTATCCGGGAAAGCATTTACCTGACCAAAAAACAGGCAGAGTTCAATGATATCACCATTGAATCGGATCTCCCCGATGATCTGCCCCGGATTTATGTGGACAAGGAACAGATCCAGCAGCTGCTGATCAACCTGACGTTAAACGCGGTGGAGGCCACAGGGGCCGGAGGGCGCATTGTGTTTTCAACGGGATATGATTCTGCAGCGGATAAAATTGCTATTCATGTCACGGACACGGGCAAGGGCATTGACCGGCAGGACATGGAAAAAATATTTGATCCGTTTTTCACCACCCGTGAAATCGGTACCGGACTTGGACTTTCCATCGCCCACAGCATTGTGGAGCAGCACGGCGGCAACATCGAGGTTTCCAGCAGGCCCGGCAGCGGCACCCGCTTTACCGTTACCCTGCCGGTGAAAGGGGTTTCCGAAGAATGAGCGAGCAAAAAGCGCCCCGGATACTCATTGTTGACGATGAGAAGCATATTTGCCGAAATTGCCAGAAAATTCTGTCAAAGCAGGCATATGAAACCGAATTCGTGTTAGACGGGCGCAGTGCCCTGGAAAAACTGGCTGAGAAAAACTACGATGTGGTGATCACGGACGTTAAAATGGGCCGAATCGGGGGCACGGAGGTGTTAAAGTGGCTTCGGGAGAATCATCCGGAAACCATGGTTGTTGTAATCACGGGTTATGCCAGTGTTTCTTCGGCAGTGGAGCTGATGAAAACCGGCGCTTTTGACTACCTGCCCAAGCCTTTTACCCCGGATGAACTGCGGCAGGTGGTGGCAGATGCCATCGAGCAGCAAAAAATTGTCCGGCAGAATCGCCGGCTGATGAGCGAACCCTATCAGCACATGCCCAAGCTGTCGCACCAGCTCATCGGCAGCAGCCCGCAGATCCGCAAGGTCATCAGCATGATTCAGAAGGTGGCCGATACCGATGCCACGGTTTTGCTCTCGGGTGAAAGCGGTACTGGAAAAGAGCTTGTGGCCCGGGCCATCCATGCCAACAGCAGCCGGCATGACAAGGTTTTTTTCGGGGTGGATTGCGGCACCTTAAGTGGCAGCCTTCTGGAAAGCGAACTGTTCGGATACCGCAAGGGCGCCTTTACAGACGCGCAAAAAGACAAATCCGGCATCTTTGAACTGGCTGACGGCGGCACGGTGTTTCTTGATGAAATCAGTAACACCACACCGGAGATTCAGGGCAAGCTGCTTCGGTTTTTAGATACCCGGGAGTTTCTGCCCCTGGGTGATACCGCCCACCGCCGGGTGGATGTACGGCTGATTTTTGCCACCAACCGGGAATTAAAGCAGATGGTGGCCGAAAAGACATTTCGTGAGGATTTTTATTACCGGATTTTTGTATACCCCATTTACCTGCCTCCATTGCGGGAGCGCAAAGGCGATATCCTGCCCATTGCCTACCATTTTTTAGGCCAGCTCAACAACCAGCGGGGAAAATCCATTGCCGGATTTGACCCGGAAGCCGCCAGCCGCCTTTTAAACTACCACTGGCCGGGAAATGTCCGGCAGCTGCGCAATGTCATTGAACGGGCGGTGATTTTGTGTGAAACCGATGCCATCACCATTCAGGACCTGCCCCATCTCAGCGACCTCGATGACATCGAACGCCTCATGGAATGTGTGCCTGAGACCAATGCGGAACTCATCCGGATCAAAAAGGAAATCCGCCAGAAAGCCGTGGCCAAGGTGGAGAAGAATTTTCTGCTCAATGCCCTGGAGCAAAATGACTGGAATATTTCCCGGGCTGCCCGCCAGACCGGAATGCAGCGGCCCAATTTCCAGAGCTTGATGAAGAAATACGGCATCAGGCCATCTTCAGGATAGGTTCTGCCCGGCCTCCGGGTTGCTGTCATTTGTTATACATCTGCATATTTTTTTTATACGCCTTCTTATCCCCTGTTTGTTTCAGCGTCCGGTTGCCGTCTGAATTGTTTTGCGGCGGGGCTTTTGAGGCTTTTGCCGGTATCCGGCCCTTTTGTTTCCGGCTTTCAAACTTGGTTTTCGGTGTATGCAATTCCGCTTCAGTTTCTTATGGCAGAATGGTTTCAATTTTAAAATTTTATATAGTAATCCAGCAAGTTATGATTTGTTTGGGTTTTTGGCATGCAAGCTGCATTATTGTTTTTAAAAATTTGAAAAAAGATTCTTTACTGACATTCATTGGTTTATAAACATGCCGGCAAAGCCGGTGTAAAAGGAGGCTGCCATGACCGAAAAACAAAAAGTCCTTGTGGTGGACGATGAAAAAAACATTTGCGACAATGTGAAAAAAATCCTGGCCAAAAACAACTATGAAGTGGAATTGGCCCAGAGTGGTCAGGAAGCCCTGGAGAAAATGTCTAAAGAACCCTTTGCCCTGATGCTCTCTGACATGGTCATGCCCGGGATGAACGGTCTGGAGCTGTTAAAGCAGGTCAAAAATGAATGGCCCCTGACCAAGGCTCTGATCATGACCGCCTACGGCTCCACAGACACGGCGGTTAAGGCCATGCAGCTCGGGGCCCTGGACTATATCACCAAGCCGTTTACCCCGGATGAGCTGCGCAATGTGATCAATCTGGCGGCTTCTGAAAAGCTCGCCGAAGCCCCGACTCCCGAAGAGGTAAAGCAGCAGATCAACGTGATTGATCTGGATATGCCCTTTGACGCAGACGAGGTGGCCAAGTATACCGGGGAGGATTACGTCAGTACCCTGAGCCGTTCGGACCGGCCGGTGGTGGAAGTCAAAAAACCGGAAAGTTACTGCGAAATGGGGCAGATGGTATGCGATATCTTCAAAAAAATGGGCAAGACCTGCAAGGCCGGCATGAAAACCCAGGAATGTCCCCAGAAAAAGGCGAAAAAGGCCAAATCCGCAAAAACCGCCAAGGCCCCGTCCGTGAAAAAGCTCGTGGGCATTGACATGCCGTTTAACTACGATGAGGTCATGGCCCTGACCGGTCCGGAGTATGTCAGCAATCTGCACTCCGGTGAAATTGCCTTTATGCCCTATGAGCAGTTAAAGGCGCAGATGGCTGGAACCACCGGCCGCAAGGAAGCCCGGACCAGTCGCAAAGAAGCCAGGACCGGATCGGACCAGCCCTTTGACATGGATGAGGTTTCCAAATATACCGGCGAAGAATACACAAAAACCCTGGGCAGCTCGGACATGCCCGTGGTGGAAGTCAAAAAGTCTGAAAATTACTGCGAAATGGGGCAGATGGCATGCGATATCTTCAAAAAGCTGGGCAAGACCTGCAAGGCCGGCATGAAAACCCAGGAATGTCCCCAGAAAAAGGCGAAAAAGGGCAAGGCCGCAAAGAAGTCCAGGGGCCCGGCAATCAAAACCCTGATTGGCGTGGACATGCCCTTTGACTATGAGGAAGTTGCCGCCCTGACCGGTGCTGAATATGCCAGTAACGTGGACCGCAGCGGATACGCCGTGGCTCCCTATGAGGAGCTAAAGGCGCGGGTGCAGGCCATGATGGAAGAAAACAAGGCCCAACCCGATGCCGAGGTAATTGAATTTCCCGCACAGGCGGCCGGGGAAAATGTTCTGGTCATTGATGATGAGCCCTATATTTCCAAAAACGTCAAAAAAATTCTGGCAAAGAAGGGCTATGCCGTACAACAGGCTGTTACCCGCGACGAGGCCCTGGATCAGCTTGGGGCCGGTTCCTATGACCTGGTACTGCTTGACCTGAAAATTCCCGGAGTCAAGGGATTGGAGCTGCTGGAGTCCGTCAGGCAAAAGCAGCCGCAGGCAAAGGTGGTCATTATCACAGGCTACGCCAGTATTGAAAGTGCAAAGGAAAGTGCGCGCATGGGCATTTACGATTACCTGCACAAGCCCTTTACACCCGAGGAACTGCGCAAAACCGCAGAGGCCGCCATCAGTCTGGCCGCCTGATAAATGAATCAAGCCATCCCCGGTATCCCGGCTTCAGGCCGGATACCGGGGATTTTTGTTTTCGGTGTTATTCCGGCTCTTTCAAAAATTGCCGGACCCGTTTGCAGGCTTCTTCCACGCTGTCAGGCCCCATCCAGAACAGATCCGGGTCCTTTCTGAACCAAACCAGCTGTCGCTTGGCATACCGGCGCGTGTCTTTTTTCATCTGGTCCAGGGCATCGTTCCAGGTCAAATGTCCCTGCAGATAGGCTGTCATGTGACGATATCCCAGTGACTGCATGGATTTGAGTTCAGGATCATAGCCCATCTCCAGCAGGTGGCGGACTTCCCGGAGCAGGCCGTTTGCCACCATTTGCTCCACCCGCTGGTTGATCTGTGCATACAGCGCCTGCCGGTCCATGAAGAGACCAATTTTTAAAAAGCAATAACGGGCATTGGCAAAGCCGTGGTCATGCTGGTATTCGGAGATGGGCCGTCCTGTGAGGGTACAGACCTCAAGGGCCCGGATGATGCGGTAGGCGTCATTGGGGTGAATGCGACCGGCGGCTTTTGCGTCACAGGCCGCCAGCTGTTCATGGAGAATATGACTTCCTTTTTGGGCGGCCTCATTGCGCAGCTTTTCCCTGAGCCGGGGTGAAGACGGGGCTGCATCAAATAACCCGTAGAGCAGCGCCTTGATATACAATCCGGTTCCGCCAATGATCAGCGGCAGCCGGCCCTGTTGTTCCAGGCTTGCAACCGCATCTTGTGCTTGTCTGGCGTATCGGGCTGCATCATAGGCTTCGTCCGGGTTGGCCACATCAATCATGTAATGAGGGGCTGCGGCTTGCTGCACTGCATCCGGTTTTGCCGTGCCAATGTCCATGTGCCGGTATATCTGCATGGAATCGGCGCTGATAATGCCGCCGTTAAAACGGCTTGCCAGGGCCAGAGACAGCCGGGTTTTTCCGATGCCCGTGGGGCCGCAGACCACAACAACACGGGATTTGGACATGGCTGAACCATTCATGGCGTCGGGTTTGCCGTTTTTTTCATGATCCGGCGCCGTAATCACTTTCCACGTCCACCACACCAATTTTGATGGCATAGCGCACCAGGGTGGCCATGTTTTTCATTTCAAGTTTTTCCATGAGATTGGTGCGGTGCTTGGCAACGGTTTTGGGGCTTACAGACAGCATCATCGCAATCTCATTGGTTGTGTGGCCTTCGGCCATAAAACGCAGGACCATGTGTTCGCGTTTTGTTAGCAGATCATATTTGCTCGCAAAGGGTTCGGTGGTTTCCCTTTTCAGATAATTGTCAATAATGTCTGCATTGATTTCCGTGCCCAGATAATATTTCTGCTCTGCGGCCGCGCGGATGGCCCCAAGCACTTCCTCATATGGACTGGTTTTCAGCAAATATCCCATAACCCCGGCATGGAGTGCTTCCCGGACATAGGAACGCTTCTGATACAGGGTCAGGATGACAATTTCGGTTTTTTCAGATATTTTTTTGAGTTCCCGGATACTGTTGATGCCATCAATCCCTGGCATGGAAATATCCATGAGCAGCACGTCGGGTTTGGTCTCCCGGAGTCGTTTGCAGCAAAGGGCGCCATCGCCGGCCTCGGCCGCGACCTTGATGTCGGATTCTTTTTCGAGCAGCGTTTTGATGCCTTCCCGGACAATCAGCTGATGGTCTGCAACCATGAGTTTGATTTTGGCCATGATTTCTCTCTTTCTGCTGTTTGCCAACCCCCGGGCCGGTATTTCCGGGGAAACGGATGATTGTGTTTTCTATGGATCAAATGTCGAGGATGCCGATTCGGGCCGCATACCGAACCAGTGTGGCCGTGTTTTTGAGCTGGAGTTTTTCCATAATGTTCATCCGGTGCTTGGCCACGGTCTTGGGGCTGATGGTGAGCATGTCTGCGATTTCATCTGTGGTTTTGCCCTCGGCAATGAGCTTAAACACCTGGCGTTCCCGCTTGGAAAGCTGGTCGTAAGGCTCTGCCTGCATATTTTTCTGCTTTTTTTTAACAAAAGTATGGATGATTTCAGCGCTGATTTCAGGGCTCAGGTAGTAGGATTGCTGCTGTACGGACCGGATGGCCGTCAGAACTTCGGAATAAGACGCTGTTTTCAGGACATAGCCCCGGGCGCCTGCCTGAAGGGCCTCACGTACCTGGCTCTTGCTGCTCTGGCCCGTCAGAATCAGGATTTGGCAGTCCACCCCGGTTGCCTGAATCAAACGAATGGTCTCTGCGCCACCGGAACGGGCCGTGCCAGTTTCGGCAACAACCACGTCAGGCCTGTGCTTTTTGATCAATTCCAGGCCTTCTGCGGTGTCTGCGGCTTCGGCCACCACTTCCATGTCCGGCTCTTTTGCCAGCAGCGCCTTGAGGCCCTGGCGCACCACCAACTGGTTGTCTATAAGCATCAGTTTCATTTTCATGCCATTTTCCCTCGTGGTTGATATTTACAGGTGTTTGCCCGCGGGGTTTTTCGCGGCGGCTTCCAAACCTTTCTGCAATGATCTAAAAAGGCAGCGGTTTGCCGGTAAAATAGGCCAGGGCCTGGCAGGTGGCAATGAGCTGCTGGTTTTCATCCGTCACGCGGATATCGTAACCGGCGGTTTTCCGGGTCCGGCTGGTTTCACTGGCCCGGGCAAAAAGGCGCATGGGTTTGGCCGGGCTCTGCACATAAGTGACATTGACGTTTAAGGCAACGGCAATTGTGCCGCCTGTCTGGCTGGCGGTCTCAAAGGCTTCGTCAATCAGTGAAAAAATTGCGCCCCCGTGGGCACGGTTGTAAATATTGGACATGGTCCCCGGGTCATAGCGCATTTCCACGCATGAACTACCCCTTTCCAGTTCCAGCAGCTTCATGTTGAGTGCACAGGCCAGCGGCTCACTGGCCACGGCCCTGTAAATGGCATCCCGGATTTCGGGATCAAGGGGGGGTGGGTCAGCACCGGTCTGGTTGTTTTCAGAGATGTTGTCCATCACCGCAAGCGTTCCCAGGCTTGCCTGGCCTGGCCGGCGCCATTGCCGGTCCTGGACTGTGAATGATCCGAATTCGTTGGTTTCTGCCCCCGCAGCCGGGCAATACGTTGTTCAATGGGGGGATGCGTGGAAAACAAATGGGTCAGTCCCCGCCGTCCGCCAAACGGATTGGCGATAAACATGTGGGCGGTTGCGGGTTCGGCCTGCATGGGAATTTTTTTGCTGTAAGCCCCGAGTTTTTCCAGGGCTGCTGCAAGTCCGTCCGGATCGCCGGTGATACCCGCGGAAGTGGCGTCAGCCATATATTCCCGGGAACGGGATATGGCCATCTGAACCAGCATGGCAGCCACCGGGGCGATAATCGACATGGCGATCAGGCCGAAAATGCCGCCGCCTTCTCCCTCGTCTCTGGAAAAGCCGCCAAAAATGGCTGCAAATCTTGCGAAATTGGCGATCATCATGATGGCTCCGGCCATGGTGGCGGCAATGGATCCAATAAGGATGTCGCGGTTTTTCACATGCCCCAATTCATGGGCAATTACCCCCGCGATTTCCCGGTTGTTCATATAGTGCAAAAGGCCCTCGGTGACAGCGACCACGGCATGCTCCGGATTTCTGCCCGTTGCAAAGGCATTTGGTGCCTGCTGAGGAATAATGTAGACCCTTGGCACAGGCAGCCCGGCCTTTTGGGCCAGTTGTTCGACAATGCCGTAAAGTTCGGGCGCGCTTTGGGAATCGGCCTCACGGGCCTTGTACATTTTTAATACGATTTTATCGGAATGCCAGTAGGAAAAAAAATTTATACCGCCGGCAAAAATCAGGGCGATGAACATTCCGCCTGTGCCCCCGAGCATTTGCCCGATGAGCATGATGATCACCGTTAAAACCGTAAGCAGCAATGCGGTGCGAAAATGATTGCCGATCATGGGGTTGTTCTCCTTACTAGTATATGAATTCTCCGGATCAACCGGAGAATTTTTGATCTGCTATTTGTTGCGGATTTGTCCGTTTTCAGTAGCTGAATATCCCAAATATAAAACCGTTTTTGCGCAAATCAAGGTTAAAATCAGGAAGGATTTAACTTTTCGGATTGCGCTCTTTTTTGAAAAACCGGTATCTGGCCACCAGGTCAAACCATCGGGCCATGCGGCTTCCGAGTTCAGAGACAGCGGTTTGATCAGCCGCAGGCGCTTCGGAATTCGCCCATAGCTCTGTCATTGGGGGATCTCCGGGCTTTGCTGTTTCCCGGAGGCGGGCGCAGATGATTTCGGCCTGCCGGGTGTAGCCCTGTGCCGCGTACAAACGGGCCAGGCTCCGGCTTGCATATAAGGAAAGATGTTTCATTGATTCTGTTTTTGCTGGTTTTTACCGGCAGCGTCGTCAAAGCGGAAAACGATTTCATCCGGCCGGACCATGTTGAGTTCCTCCCGCGCCACCTGCTCGATATAGGCCGGGTCGTTTTTCAGTCGGTTGATGCTGCGGTACAGGTCCATGTTTTCTTTTTCCAGCCGGGCGTTTTCCAGCCGGATTTGCTTCAGTTCCTCGCGCATGGCTTTCATTCCCGTCAGGCCGTGATTTCCAAAGAGAATGGCCAGCAGGTAAATGCCGAGCAAAAGGGCGGCGGCCCAGAGGCCCCAACGCACAAAACCGGAGTTCTCGGATACGGATTTCAACTGCGTTTCACCATGGAGATCAGAGCATATAGGGCACTGCGGTGCAGCAGCCATGCGCAGGCGCTGTAGACCAGAATACCGGCAAAAATGGCCGCTGCCAGTTCCACAATCAGAGCCCGCGCGGGACCTGCGGCATCCAGGGGCAGAAAAGCCATCCACCCCAGCAGGGCAGCACCCATTGCACAGGCAGTTATCACAGTTTTGCCAGTGGAAACAATGATCTTTTTCCAGTGCAGCCCCCCCAGGCGATAATGGAGCACTCCGGTGAGCAGGACAAAATTGATCATGGAGGCAAGGGATGTGGCCAGGGCCAGCCCGCCGTGGGACAGGGGACCCATGAGGATTACGCCCAGGCCGATGTTGGCGATGATGGAATAGGTGGCCATCTTAACCGGTGTCTTGGTGTCCTGGAGGGCGTAAAAGGTGGAGACAACGATGCGCACTGCGGAAAAAGCCCACAGTCCGACACTGTAATGAAACAGGGCAAAGCCTGTGGCCTGCAGACTTTCAATCCCAAACGCCCCCCGGTGAAAAAGCAGCCCGACAATGGGTTCGCGCAAAACAATCAGGCCCACCATGGCCGGGATGGTAATAAAAAAAACCATGTTCATGGCATAGGCAAAGGTGTCGGCCAGGGCGGTGAAGTCTTCTGCTGCCGCCTGGCGCGAAAGACTCGGCAGCAGGGCCACAGACATGGAAATAGCGAATATGCCCAGGGGAAACTGTACCACCCGGTCGGCATAGTACAGATAGGAGACACTGCCTTCGGCCAGCAGGGAGGCCAGCAGGGTGCCGATGAGAATGTTGACCTGGTAAACCGCTGCGCCGAAAACAGCAGGTCCCATGAGCCTGGCGACCTGGCCCAGACCCGGATGGAGAAGCGGGGCTTTTTGCCAGACCCGGATTCCTTTTTGCAGCAGAAACGGGAACTGGAGGGCCAGTTGGAGTCCACCACCGATTAACACGCCGATGGCCAGACCCATGACAGGTTCCTTCATGAGGGGGGCGATAAACAGCACTGCGCCGATCATGGCAAGGTTTAAAAAAACCGGTGCCAGGGCCGGGGCCGCAAAATGGCCAAGCGCATTTAAAATTCCCATGCACAGGGCTACAAGGCAGATACAGACAATGTAGGGAAACATGATCCGGGTAAGGGTGACGGTCAGCTCAAACTTGTCGCCGGAAAAACCCGGAGCTACTCCCTTGACGATCCAGGGGGCCGTGAGAATGCCCGCAATGGTTACCAACACAAGGATCGCCGCCAGCAGGCGCATGGCAGATCTGGCAAGCGCAAAGGCTTCGGCCCGGCCGGAACCGGTCAGGTATCGGGTAAAGACCGGCACAAAGGCCATACTCAAGGTGCCTTCGGCAAAAAGGCGCCGCAGCAGGTTGGGAATCCGGAAGGCCACGAAAAAGGCGTCTGAAAGCCTGCCTGCCCCGAAAAACCATGCGATAATCATATCCCGGATAAAGCCCAGAATTCGGCTCAGCAGGGTGGCCAGACCGATTACGCCGGCAGCCCGGGTGACTTTTTTTTTCTCATCCATAATGCAGGACTTTTACAATACCCGTAAGGCAAGATCAAATGATAAAAGACAATGCTTTGATTCTGCGGGCTTTCGTAGTTGCCCGAAAGGCAGGC
>JAGTVF010000238.1 GCA_018224315.1 Desulfobacterales bacterium
CGCTGGAAGCCCCGGAGGTCTCCCCTGAAAAAGCAGCAGATTCTTCAGATACACAAGCCCGACAGGCACAACGGATCATTGGGGCATTTCTGGGCACCTACAGCAAATTCCGCCTCTATCCCGCCGGCGGACCGGTCACCCGGGAAGCGGTGGGCATGCTCATGGGCGAACTGCAGGCGGTTTTTGCAAGTCAGCCAATCATTGTCTTCTCCCGGGTAAAAACCAACTTGCTCATCAACGGGACGAAAGTGGATTCCAGTGGTTTTGAGGCCCTTTATAACGGCATGATCCGCTTCATGGCCCATACCGGCATCCACAGTCTGACACTGACTTCCGGGATAACGGAAAAGGATCTGAATACGTTTTTCCAGGCCTGTTTTGAATTGCCTGACCAGCAAGCGCTTCCCGGTTTCTGGCAGGAACTGGCAAACAGGCACAAACTATCCGGTCTTTTGATCAATCAGCGAATCTACGATGAGCAGCAGATTCACTCCCGGGCTGAAATGACAGAAGCAGAAGACAACCAGGGCCATCAACACTCTTCCGCCGGGAAAAAAACAGCGGGTGACGCATCCGAACCGGAAAGTACGGCGCCACCCGAGCCCATGTCCGGTGAGGATGATCAAGCCTTTGCCGTCCGGCTGCGGGACCTGTTTTTAAAAGGGGAAACCGAACAGATCAAAAGGATTTTGCAGCAGCTGGCCCAGTTGCATGCGGCTTCTGACAAAACGGAAAAAATCAGAATCCGCAATCGGTTTTACGCTGTTCTGGACCCTCCTGGATGGCAGCCGGCCGGGGCTTATCTCAAGCTGGTACTCAGCGCACTCATGCCGCTTATCGAGGCTGAAACCCACGGCCCCGCCGTGCGCCAGGCCGCAGACAGGCTTCATCAATGCGCGGCATCGCTGATTCTTTACGGGGAATACCCGGCAGCCGCCTGGATTTTCTCCCGGCTCCTGCAGCATCCGGTGCTGAGCGCAGACAGCGGCATGGAACCATCTGACCGGCCCCGGGTTCTTGGCCGGCAGCTGGATACGCAAATCGTGGATATGCTCCGGGCGGACATGAAGGCTTCAGACAGGCACCGCCGTCAACAGGCCTGCCAGCTCATCAGCACCCTGGGCACCGGGATGACCCCGATGCTCATTGAAATCATCACCCAGGAACAAGACATCCGGGTCCGGCGGCTGGCTGCCCGGCTGCTGGCCAACTTCGGCCAGGCCGGCACCGACCGGATCAAGTCCGCGCTGATCAATGAAACCCGGGAAGATGCAAAAATAAAAATTCTGGAAATCATAGACGGGGTGACAACCGAGCTGAGCACAGAGCTTCGCTACACCATGGCAGACGAAAATCAACATGTCCGGCAGGCCGCTTTCCGGCTCATCCAAAAAATTGACAAGCCCGAAACCACAACTCTGCTCGGTGAACTGGCCAGTAGCCGGGATTCGGAACTGGCCGCAGAGGCCATCAATCATCTGGGCACGAGAAAATCCGCCCAGGCAGCCGGGATTCTGGCGGAACTGGCAGAGAAGAAAAACGACCCGGAGCTGCTGTGCGCCGTGTGCCGGGCCATGGGCCAGCACGCCAGCGACCGGTTTCTCCCGTCACTGGAAAAAATCTTGTTTTCAAAAAGACGGGTGTTTAAAAAAAGGCTTTATCCGACCCGCGTGCGCATCACAGCGGTTTATGCCGTCTCCAGGACGCCCGGAAGCCGGGCGCGGCAAATGATCGATGCACTCAAAGACGACAAGGACCCCCGGGTCCGGCAAGCGGCTGCAATGATGCGCTAAACACCCGAAAGTTTATTTGACCACGCGCAGATGCCCCATCTGCCGCAGCCGCTCCCACAACTTCCGGATAATCACGCGCATCGCACCGGAAGCATCCAGCCCCGGTTTTCCCGCCTGATTTCGGCAGGACTCCAGCAACGCCGGATTGCCGGCCTCCAGGCCGAATTCTTCAAAGATGCTTTCGCCCAGGATGTTTTTTAAGCCGGCCAGATCATCGCCCGGCCGGCTGGCCACCCGGGACTTGGTTTTTGCTGTCAGGCCTTCCAAAAGCAGATTCACGGCTTCATCCACGGTTGCCGGCATCACGTTGTCCGCATCCGCGGCATCCTCCCGGCCGGAAAAAAACTCCGCGGCATTGGGCATGGCCCCGGAAATGGCATCCATGTGCAGCACCATTTCCAGCAGATTCCAGGTCAGCTCGTAAATGCTCTCATCCTTGCTGGCCCGGGGGCCGGCCACGTTTAACACACGGATATCATGGCCCCTTAACCACTCGTAGATATCAATGGCCGCATCAAAGACGATAACGGTTTCCAGGTCCACATGCATACAGGGCTGGCCGTGTTTTTGCGCAAACTCAAATGTCAAAAGGGAACCACCGGACAGCGGCCCCCGGCTGACAATCAGGGTACCGTCCGAGTCTTGGACATTTTTTTCCGTGCGCTGGGGATAGCCGCCGCCGGTCAATTCGGTCAGCCCATAGCTGTCCGGGATCAGACCGTCTTCGGCCATGCGTCCTTCGGGCATCCAGCCGCCGTGATCCATGTCGTATTCAATGGCAAAATCCAGGGCGGCCCGGTCTGCGCCGGTCTGGCCGCCTGAAACAATTTTGGTTATTTGCATGGCAATATCATCCATTGGCTTGCAATTTCTGGATTCAAGGGAATAACGGAAATTACCCGCGCACTTTCACCCGGCGGGGTGACTTCCACTTCCGCGGGCTGATCTCCCGCGGCCTTGCTGTAGCCGGCACATATGGCCGCCGCTTTCCGGATGCAGTCACCGGCGGTGTCTCCCACAATGATGCCCAGGGGACCGGCCATCTGATGCATCCGGATGCGGGTATCTGCATCCGGATCATAGAGCCGGCCAATCTGCTGATTTTCCGACTTGTTGCGGCCCACCACCAGCTTTGTCGCCGAATCCAGGCGCAGATGCCGGCCATATTTAAGCAAATCCAGCTCCCGCCTGGGCCATTTCGGCCTGTGGGCCATCAGGTCTTTTAACCGCCCGGCAAACCCGGCATCCGTAAGCAGGCACCCGCCTGCCGGAGCCGGGTAATCAATGATGCCAAACTGTTTTGCCAGCGCCATCTGGGGTTTTCTGGACCGTCCGGAAAAATCGCAGAGCTGATCGCGATCCACCAGGCCCTTTTCTTCCATGGGCGTCATTGGCAGATTTTTGGCCGACAGCGGACGCAGAATGCAGCCGTCATAACCCGAGCGTTTTTCCACGTATCGCAAAGACGGCTTGACCTGGCTCATGGGCCTTTGGCCCACCACCTCTCCGGAAAACAGAAAATCCGCGCCAAGCTCTTCCATCATTTCCCCGGCAATGCGAAACATAAGGGCATGGCAGTCCATGCACGGATTGACAAACTGGCCGTGGCCCGCCGGCGGTGCTGCCAGCATGGGCAAATAACGGTCCGTGATATCCCTGACAATCAGCTCAATGCCGGTCCGGGCGGCTGCGGCCCGGGCTTTTTCCGCATCAAAAAAAGGAGTTTCAAAGCTGATCCACACCACATCAATGCCCTGGCGGCGGAGCACCAGCCCGGCCAGGATGCTGTCCAGTCCCCCGGAACAAAGCCCCAGGGCCCTTGTTTTTTTTTTGCTGCAATCCGTGCTATGAAAAGGCAAATGATTTGTGGCGCTACAGCAATTCATATCAATTTTAATTAATGGGTCAACAATTCAAACTTTTTATTCAGTGCCGTGCAAACAGGGCGAAATGCGTTTCGCTCTGACAAAGCACAAAAATCAACAGGCCTGTTTCACATGACCGGAAAAAAAAATCGCATACGCGAAATTCGACAGATATTAAGGGCCCAATACCCGGATGTCAAGACGCAGTTGAAACACAACAATGCATTTGAACTGCTGGTGGCCACCATTCTTTCGGCCCAATGCACCGATCGGCAGGTCAATGCGGTTGTGGGCCCATTGTTTGAAAAATTCAAAACACCCCGGGATTTTGCCCGGGCCGATCTCAAAGAAATTGAAGCCCTGATCCGATCCACGGGGTTTTACAAAAACAAGGCAAAGCATATCCAAAACTGCGCCCGGGATCTGACAGAGCGCTTTAACGGCCGGGTGCCCGGCAGCCTGGAGGATCTGGTGTCGCTGCCCGGCGTGGGGCGCAAGACCGCAAACGTGGTACTGGGAGCGGCCTTCGGCATTCCCGGCATGGTGGTTGACACCCATGTGGCGCGCATCTCCCGCCGCCTGGATTTGACCCGCAGCAAGGATCCGGAAAAAATCGAGGCGGATCTCATGGCGGTGATCCCCAAAAAGGAATGGAACAATTTTTCCCTGCACCTGATCTTTTTCGGCCGGCAGATCTGCAAGGCCAGAAAACCCGAATGCGAAAACTGCTTTCTGGCGCATCTCTGCTATTCAGCAGACAAAAGAACCTAGGGCGTTTTGCCGGTGAGGGCTTCGTAAGCCTCCTGGATTTCCAGAAACCGTTGTCTGGCCAGTTCCTGGAATTCCTCCCCGAGGTGTGAGACCTTGTCGGGATGGTACTGGTGGGCCAGGCGGCGGTAAGCCTCGTGGATTTCCTGGCTGGATGCGCCGGCTGACAAACCCAGTACTGCGTAAGGATCCTTTTTTCCGGCTGCCTGCTGTTTGCCGCCGGCGGCCCGGCCCTGATTTTGGGATTTTCCCGCACCCGAGCCCCCAGTGCCGAAAAGCCAGGCAGCAAGACGGGAAATAAACACGGGCCAGCGGCCGGTTTTCAGGTAATAAATCAGAAGCGCCACCAGCCCCAGATCATCGAGTCTGCCGGCAATGGGGACAAAATCAGGCAGCAGGTCCACCGGGCTGATGATATAGATCAGCGCCAGCACCACAATAAGAACGACCCAGAAAGGATTCATCAGCTTCTCAGGGTGGCTTTGATGCGCAAAGGACTGGCCAGCACCCCCAGGGCCGAAAGGATGGAGGGGCAAAGCACGTCTGCGGCAGTGACGGTCTCCACACAGGCGCCCTCATCGAGCAGAACACAGATGCCAAGGGCGGCTTCGGCCAGCATGAGCCGGTCGTTTCTGCCGTTTCCAATGGCAGCGGTGTTTTGCGCCCCCAGCTGCCGGACATAATCACGCTTGGCGGCCGACTGGTCGCCTGCAGGCAGAATGGAAAGGCTGCAGGGCATGGCTTTTAGCTCTGCGGCCGCCTTGCCGAAGGTGTCGGCCGTGAGCACGTGCAGTTCCAGCTCAGCGGCCAGGTTTTCCAGGGCCCGGTCCACGCCGGCCACGGCCCGGCCGTCCACGGCCAGGGTGCCGTTATAATCCATGACCACGTATTTGAGATTCAGGGTGCCGTATCCCGGTATATCGATTTTCAAACCCGCCCCTTTTGATTCGTTTGTGATTTTTTAAATCCAGACCCGGACAATGGCACCGGATCTTTTCCTGATTCATATCAATACAAAATGTCTGGTTTTTGTCAAGTGATCCAAACGGCTTTGCTTCGCCAAGAACTGCTGGCCGGCCCCACATTCAATAGGTCTGCCAGGTCCGCCCCGGCCCGGCCCGGATGCGAAAAGCCCTGCAAGCTCCTTTAGTTGCAGAATGTTTCACAAAAACAAAAAATTGCCCGGCAATTTCCAGCAAATGAAATTACCTTGAAAATTCAATGACATTTTGTTACTTGAAGAATTTATTCATACAAATCTTGATGACGCCGCAAAAAGCTGTTTATCCTGTTGCGGCGGTATTTTTGCAGAAAGGAAATCCATAAGCGCCTTGGCTGATCGGCGGTACGAAAAAGCAAATTTCCTCGCTTCA
>JAGTVF010000239.1 GCA_018224315.1 Desulfobacterales bacterium
CCGCAAACGGATCCGTTACCGCGGGAAATTCCTCCCAGACCACTGACGGGGCTGCGGCCACGCTGATCGTAAGCGAGGAGGCCCTGAAGAAATACAACCTGGAGCCCGTTGCAAAGGTCAAAACCTACACCGTGGCCGGCTGCAGGGCTGATGAAATGGGTGTGGGACCGGCTTACGCCATTCCCAAGGCTCTGGATATGGCCGGGCTCAAGGTCGAGGACATCGGCCTGTTTGAAGTCAACGAGGCATTCGCCTCCCAGGCCATCTACTGCATGCAGCAGCTGGGTCTCTATGATGACAAGAGCTTGTGGGCGTCGGATTCGGAAAGCCGGATCTTCAATGTCAACGGCGGTGCCATCGCCCTGGGCCATCCCCTGGGCTGCACCGGCGCCAAGCTCTGTGCTCAGGTGATCAACGAGATGAAGGAACGCGGCGTGAAATACGGCGTGGAATCCATGTGCATCGGCGGCGGCATGGGTGCGGCAGCCGTGTTTGAGCTGGTATAGACAAGACAGGGCGGCGGTTTGAGACTCCGCCCGTGACGGAATGAAAATAAAAAGGCTGCCGGGTTTGCCCGGCAGCCTTTTTTTATGGGGTTTTTGCGTTTGGCTTTATGGACGCAGTTACTTGTTTTTCTTTTCAAAATCCTTCATGAAGGATATCAGCTTTTCAACGTTTTCCACGGTGGTGGCGTTGTAGATCGAGGCCCGGCAGCCGCCAACCGAGCGATGCCCCTTAAGGCCGCCAAGCCCGTTTTGGGCGGCTTCGTCAATGAATTTCTTTTCCAGTTCCTCGCTGGGCAGCCGGAAAGTCACATTCATCAGTGAGCGGCTGTCGAGATCCGCAGTTCCTTTGTAGAAATCGCTTTCATCAAATGCGGCGTAAAGGAGTTCCGCCTTTTTCCGGTTGATTTTTTCCATCTCCCCCAGTCCGCCAACGGTTTCCTCCAGCCATTTGAGCACCAGCTGCACCGTGTAGATGGCAAAACAGGGCGGGGTGTTGTACATGGAGTTTTTCTCCACATGGGTGCGGTAGTCCAGCATGGTGGGCAGGCCCTCGGGGATGCGCTTTAGCATGTCATCGCGCACGATCACCATGCACACCCCGGCAGGTCCGATATTTTTCTGTGCGCCCACATAGATCATGCCGAATTTGGACATGTCAATGGGCCGGCACATGAAATCCGAGGACATATCCGCCACCAGGGGCACATTGCCGGTGTCCGGAAACTGATCCCACTGGGTTCCCTTGATGGTGTTGTTGGAGGTGATGTGGACAAATGCGGCATCCGGGTTAAGGGAGAACTGCTTTGGAATATAGGCAAAATTGCGGTCCTCGGAAGAGGCGGCCACGTTGAAGTTTTTCTTCTGGATCTGGGCCTCCTTGATGGCCTTGGTGGACCAGGTGCCGGTGTTGATGTAATCAGCCGTGCGCCCGTCTGCCAGAAAGTTCATGGGAATCATGGCAAACTGCAGGCTGGCCCCGCCCTGGAGAAACAGGACGTGATAGTCGTCTCCGACGCCCAAAAGCCGCTTGGTGCGGGCAATGGCATCATTGATCACATTGTCAAAGTCGCTGGACCGGTGGCTGATTTCCAGAATGGACATGCAGCAGTTTTGAAAATTCAGTACATTTTCCTGAAGTTCCCTGAGCACCGGTTCGGGCAGGGCTGCCGGGCCGGCATTGAAATTGCAAATTCGATTGACTTCCATAAATGGTTCCTCCGGTTGATTATTGAAATAATTTGGAATAAATAACAAAATGAAACATAAACAATAAGTATTACATAATTGTTAAAACAAGTCAACAACTAATGATTGGGCGAAATTGCAGGTAGTTGGATTCTTTTTCCCGGGCCGCTTTATCGGCCGGTGCCGCCGGGTTGTTGACATCTGCCCGGCTTTGCCATAAAACAGAGACAAATGTTAAAAATCCCGGAAAAGTCCGGGATCTTGATCCGGTCAGGCCAAAAGACCGGGTTGAACGACAGCGCTGGAGAAATGGAAAATGAAGATCTATGATTACCCCTCAGCTGAGGCGGAAAACCGGATTCAGGCCATTGTTAACCGGGGTCTGGATGCGGGTACGGCCGATTATCAGAATGTGGCGGCCATTGTCGAGGATGTCCGGACCCGGGGAGACGATGCGGTAATGGAATACACCAACCGCTTTGATGCCCCGGGGATGGAGATTTCCAATCTCAGGGTGACAGATGCAGAAATGAAGGCGGCCAGAAAGTCTGTCAGCGCAGAATTTCTGGCCGCCCTTGAAACGGCGGCATCCCAGATTGAGGCCTTTCATCGCAGGCAGGTGCGCAATTCCTGGTTTACCGCAGACCGCCAGGGCGTGGTGCTCGGCCAGTTGACCAATCCCGTGGATGCGGCCGGGGTTTATGTTCCCGGGGCAAAAGGCGGCACAACGCCTTTGGTGTCATCGGTGCTCATGGGTGCCATACCGGCGGCCATTGCCGGTGTCAGCCGGGTTGTCATGGTGACCCCGCCCATGGAAGACGGCGCAATCAATGCCCATCTGCTGGCTGCAGCCGATCGGGTCGGGGTCACGGAAATTTATAAAACCGGCAGCGCCTGGGCCGTGGGCGCCCTGGCATACGGTACAAAGACCATTGACCCCGTGGATGTGATCGTGGGGCCGGGAAATATTTACGTGACCCTGGCCAAAAAAATCGTTTCTGCGTTTGTGGGCGTGGATATGATTGCCGGGCCCAGCGAGATCCTGGTGGTGGCTGATGAAGAAGCCGATCCGGGTTTTATCGCAGCCGACCTGCTGTCCCAGGCAGAACACGATCCCCTGTCATCGGCCATACTCGTGGTCACATCCCGGGAACTGGCCCAATTGGTGCAAACCGAGGTTCAGCACCAGCTGGCCCGGCTTTCCAGAAAAGAGATTGCAGAGCAGTCCATAAAAGATTTTGGTGCGGTTTTTGTGGCTCGGGATATTTCCGCGGCCATGGCCCTGTCCAACCGGATTGCTCCGGAGCATCTGGAATTGCAGATCCGGGATCCGTTTGCCTGGCTGCCCCTGGTCAAAAACGCCGGTGCGGTTTTCCTCGGCGCCTATACCCCGGAGCCGGTTGGCGATTATATGGCCGGGCCCAACCACGTGCTGCCCACCGGCGGCTCTGCCCGGTTTTCATCCGCCCTGTCAGTGGATTGTTTTGTCAAGCAGTCCAGCGTGGTTTATTATTCAAAGGATGCGTTTGAACGCGAGGCCGACGCCATTGCCGGTCTGGCTGAAATTGAAGGTTTGTCCGCACATGCAGCATCCATACGTCAGCGGCTTAAATCATAAGGTGCGACGGGTAATTATCCGTCAACATCCAGGGTCTGAACCGGATATCTGCTTTGGGAAAAATCCGGCCTTGACAAAGGATCGGCAAGTACATATTTTAAATTTTTGAGATTATACTCATAAGGTGAGAAAAATGGGAAGACCGCATAAAAAACGCAACGTCGCATACAATCCGAATGTCAGCTATTTCAAGCCCCGGGGGATTCCCATGAAGGAACTCTTGGAAAGTGTTCTGACAGTGGATGAATGCGAAGCCATCCGGCTGGCCGATTATGAAGGATTGTCCCACGAGGCCTCAGGAGAGCTGATGGGCGTTTCCAGGGCCACTTTCGGCCGGATCATTGAACAGGCGCGCAAGGTGGTGGCCGATGCACTGATAAACGGAAAGGCCATTCGCATTGAAGGCGGTTCCTATCAGTTCGTGGATACGGAGCGGCGGTTTGGCTGCAAGGTATGCAATCATCAGTGGGTGCTGCCGTGCGGAACCGGCCGTCCGGAGAATTGCCCGGAATGCGGCGATATGGCGGTGGGCCGTGTTCGTCCGGCCGGCAATGAGCCCTCCGAGTGCCGGTAGGGCGCCGGCTTTTGAAATGTTTATTTTATTTTGCATATAAGGAGCAAACAATCATGGAAAAGTGTCAGCAGGGCGGATGCGGCTCGCAGCAAGCCCAGCAGCAACAGCAGCAGGAGCAGGAGCAGTCGGTCAAGGAAACCCTTGCCAAAATCAAAAACAAGTTTGTGGTCATGAGCGGCAAGGGCGGCGTGGGAAAGACCAGCGTGTCGGTGAACCTGGCCATGGCCCTGGCAGAAAAGGGATACCAGGTGGGTATCATGGATGTGGATGTGCACGGTCCGGACGTGCCCAGGATGCTGGGTTTGACCGGAATGCTCACCGGAGACGGCAAAAAGCTCGCCCCCATGCGCTACAGCGATCACCTGGCCGCCATTTCCATCGAAGGGCTCATGCCGGACAAAGATTCAGCCGTGATCTGGCGGGGGCCGCTCAAACATTCGGCCATTACCCAGTTTGTATCCGACGTGGACTGGGGGGAACTGGATTTTTTGATCGTGGATTCGCCTCCGGGCACCGGAGATGAGCCCATGAGCGTGGCCCAGACCATTTCCGACGCCCAGGCCATTATCGTGACCACTCCCCAGGAGGTGGCGCTTTCAGATGTGCGCAAATCCATTAACTTCTGCAGCAAGGTGGAAATGCCTGTATTCGGCGTCATTGAAAACATGAGCGGGTATGCCTGTCCCCACTGCGGTGAAACCATTGACTTGTTTGGTTCCGGCGGCGGGGAGAAAACCGCTCAGCAGTTTGGTCTCAAATTCCTGGGCCGGATTCCCTTTGATGCCAACATGGTCAAATCCGGCGATGCCGGCCAGTCCTATATGCAGGCATATGCGGATTCGGCTGTGACACAGGCCTTTGACCGGATCGTGGAGCAGATGGGCAAGCTGATTTAAAAGGGCCGGA
>JAGTVF010000240.1 GCA_018224315.1 Desulfobacterales bacterium
ACCAAGTACCGCAAAATCGCCCTGAAGTATCATCCGGATCGCAATCCCGGTGATCAGGAAGCTGAAGAGCGATTCAAGGAAGCTGCAGAAGCCTATGAGGTGCTTTCCAACCCGGAAAAGCGGCAGCTTTATGACCAGTTCGGCCATCAGGCTTTTGAAAACGGCGGCAGAGGCGGACAGGCCGGCGGATTCCGGGATTTTGAGGATATTTTTTCCAGCTTTGGCGACATTTTCGAGGATTTTTTCGGATTCCGCGCCGGGGGCCGCGGGGGACAATCCCGTGCCAGGCGGGGCTCGGATCTGCGCTATGACTTAAAAATCGATTTTAACGATGCCGCCTTTGGCAGGGAAACCGAGCTGGACCTCGAGAAAATGGTGGTATGCGACGAATGCCATGGCTCCGGCGCCAAGCCCGGCACCGAGGCCCGTACCTGTGATCAGTGCCGGGGTACCGGACAATTCGTGCGCAGCCAGGGCTTTTTTTCCGTTAAAAGTGTTTGTCCCAAATGCCGGGGCCAGGGTACCATCATCACCGATCCGTGCCCCAAATGTCAGGGGCAGAAACAGGTGGTGGCACGCAAAAAAGTGGAATTGAAAATACCGGCCGGCGTGGACAGCGACTCCCGGCTGCGGCTGGCCGGAGAAGGCGAGCCCGGGGTCAACGGCGGTCCTCCCGGGGATCTGTACGTATTTATCCATGTCAAACCCCATGAAACTTTTGAGCGCCGTGGAAACGACGTTGTCTGCAAGGTGGAGCTTTCCTTTGTTCAGGCGGCCCTGGGAGATGAAATTGTGGTGCCCACGCTTACGGGGGAAGAAACCATCCAGGTGCCCAAAGGCACTCAGTACGGCGATACCATCAGCCTGACCAATTATGGAATCCCGTCTTTGCGTACGGGCCTGCCCGGTGATCAGGTCGTGGAGGTGATGCTTAAAACCCCCAGAAACATGAGCAAGCGTCAGGAAGAGCTCATGCACGAGTATCTTGAGTTAGAGTCTGAGAAGCTGACATCCCGGATCAAACGGATTTTCACCAAAACCGGGGGCGGATCGGCAAAGTCTGCAAAATCAGCCAAGGCCGCCAAGTCCTGACAAAAGGAATTGCTCAGATGTACGAACTCAAAGTGGTCAACCGGTTTGCCGCTGCTCATCAGCTGAAGATGGTCACGGAAAAATGCGAAAACCTCCATGGCCACAACTGGAAGGTGGAGCTCTTTGTGGCCGGGGAAAAATTGCAGGATTCCGGGGTGTTAATGGATTTCGGCATCATCAAGAAACGGCTCGGGGGAATCATTGACAGCCTGGATCACAAATTTTTAAACGAGCTGCCGGCCTTTGCCGATGCCAATCCCTCTTCCGAAACCATTGCCCGCTACATTGCCGATGCCTTTACCGAGCGCATTGAGCCCGGAGAGGAGATTTTTGTCTCCCGGGTCCATGTCTGGGAGTCAGATGACGCGTGCGCGGCTTACTGGCCGCCCCGGTAGGCGGCCAGCAGTTCGGCGCGCGTGACAATGGAGCGGACCTCGGGCACGGCTTTTTGGATATTTTCCACTCCCCCTTCCTCGCGGTCGACCAGCAGTATCACGCAATCCACGAAAAGCCCTTCGCTGCGCGCCCTTTCTATGGCCTTCAGCGATGATCCGCCCGTGGTGGCCACATCTTCAACGATGGCCACCCGCTGTCCGGCCGACAGATCCCCCTCAATCCACTTGACAATGCCGTGGTCTTTTTGGGTTTTGCGGATGGAAAAGGCTGCAAACGGTGCGCCCCGGGTTTCTGAAATCAGGGATGCGGCCACGGCAATGGGGTCTGCGCCGAATGTCATGCCGCCCACCGCTTCAATGGAGCGGTCTTTCAAGGCGTCAAACACAAGGTGTCCGATCAGATAAAGCCCCCGGGAACTGAGAGTGACGGGCTTGCAATTGATGTAATAATGGCTCATTTGCCCGGAGGCCAGCTTGAAAACCGGCTCTTCGGAGAATTGAAATGATTTTTTGCACAAAAGGTCAATGAGTTCGTTTTTCATGGTCGACACCTGCTTTCCGGGCTGTTGTCAGATGTTTTGCGATGTTTTCGGGTTTCCCGGCCGGGAGAAAGAGTTGATTTCATGTGCGAATTCCGATAAAAATATCCCCCACTGATTGGAAGAAGCCGCATCAAATAAGCGTCAGTGGGGGTGTGTCAGGAAAAACCGGAGCAGCCCTCCCTGCACGATTGAACCGAGCAATAACAGGAAACAGGCCTGCCGTCAATATAAACCATGATTCAAACAGACCCCCTGGACAACCGGATTATCCGCTTCTACCAGGTTTCCAAGCATTTTGGAGACAGCTGGGCCCTGCACGATCTGAGCTTTGACGTGGAGACAAACGAGTTTTTGTTTATCACCGGCCCCAGCGGTGCGGGAAAATCCACCCTGATCAAGCTGCTCTACATGGGAGAACGCATGAGCAGCGGATATGCCATTGTCGACGGCCTGAACCTCACCCGCATGCATCGCCGGCAGATACCGGTGCTGCGCCGCAAAATCGGGGTGATTTTCCAGGATTTCAAGCTGATTGCCCATCTCAATGTTTTCCAGAACGTGGCCCTGGTCATGGAGGCGGCCGGGTTTAAGTCCCGCACCGAGATACGCCGCCGGGTCGGGGACCTGCTGGAACTCGTGGGCCTGGCAGACCAGGCAAAGGCCTTCCCCCCGACCCTGTCTGGCGGGGAAAAGCAGCGGGCGGCCGTGGCCCGGGCCATGGTGGGCAAGCCGAAGATTATCCTGGCTGATGAGCCCACAGCGAGCCTGGATCCGGAGGCGGCCGAAAGGGTGCTGCGGCTTTTGTGCGCCGCCCATGCCCGGGGGGCCACGGTGCTGATCACCACCCACGACCGGAATCTGATTTCCCGGTTTGACACCCGGGTGATCCGGCTGGAAGGCGGGCGGCAGGTGGCCGATGCTGCCGGAAATGCCGTTGGGGTGTGCCCATGATGGATATGTTTCGCCGGGCCGCGGCCGATTTTGTCCGCCACCGCTTTCTTCACGGCACCTGTTTTCTGACCATTTCCCTGGCCGTGTTTATTGTCAGCGCATTTGGCCTGTTTCTGGTCAATGCCGGCGAGCTCATGGACGCCTGGCAGCAGGGAGTGCGGATCACCGCCTATCTTAAATCCGATATCTCCGGGCAGGAGGCGCTGGCCCTGGCCGAAGAGCTGGCGCAAAAACCGGAGGTGGCCTCGGTATCCCATGTTTCCGGAGAAGAGGGCCTTGAATGGCTAAAGGAGCAGATCGGCAGGCAGACCGATCTGCTCGCCGATCTTTCAGAAAACCCTCTGCCCGATGCCCTGGAAATCCGGCCGGAAGAGGGCCTGACCGGCGCTGATGCCTTTGATGCGCTTGCCAAATCGGTTTCCGCCCAAGCCGAAGTTGCAGACGTCGAGTACGGGCGTAACTGGCTTCAACGGTTTTACGGGATTTATAACCTGTTCCGCATGACCGCGGCCGTGATGGCGGCCCTGGTGATTTTGGCCATCATGTTTATCGGAGCCAATACGTTCCGGCTGATTCTTTATTCCCGGCAGGAGGAAATCGAGATCACCCGGATCATTGGGGCAGATGAGGCATTTGTGAAATATCCCCTTTATCTGGAGTCCATGTTGCTGGGGTTCTGCGGGGCTGTGGCGGGCCTGGCGCTTTTGTATGCCGCCTTTTTGGCGGTGATGCCGCAGGTTCCCCCCGGAGGACTGCTTCCGGTGTTTCAGATCCGGTTTCTTTCCCCGGGATGGATTTTCATGATCCTTATGGCAAGCATGTTTGTGGGGTGGATAGGATGCTGGTTCACCGTTCGTCGATTCCTTCGCATTTAAGTCTGATTGTATTCTGTCTGGCTGCGGTTGTTGCCGCGGCCCCGGCATACGGCAGCCGGCTGCAGCAGTATGCGGTGGTGCAGGTCGACAGATTAAACGTGCGCGCGGCGCCGGACATGGACGCCCGGGTTATCCGGGTGCTGGAAAAAAACCAGCGCGTTCGCGTGCTCATGGAAAAAGGCGATTGGCTGCAGGTGGCCGCCGGCGAAAGTCTGGGCTATATTTACGGCCACGCCAAATACGTGGAAAGATTCACCGAGCACCGGGTCACAGATCAAACAGATGAGGATCTGGAAGTGGCCATGGCCCGGGCACAGGAAATCGAGCGCCGTATCCGGGAAAAGCAAAAGGAGCTAAAAACGGTTTCCAGGGAAAAAACCGTGCTCACTCAAGACCTGGAAACCCTGGACCGAAAGGCGGCCCAAAACCGGCGGAAGCTTCAGTCCCTGATGAAAGAGGCTGAACAAACCGGCGCCAGAATCCGTATGCTGGAAACCGAGGCCCGGGAACTGCGCCGGGACCTGGAGCAGCGAAAGATCCATGCCAATGACCGTATCGTTGCCTTGTACAAGCTCTGCCGGCTGGGACGGATGAATCTTTTGGCAACCGCGGAATCCGCAAGCCAGTTGTTTTTGCGAAAGGCGGCCATCGAACGGGTGGTGGGCCATGATGAAGTTGTGCTCCAGCAGATGCAGGAGAAAAGACAGGACCTGGAGGACGTGCTTGCCGGTTTGCACCATGAGCGGAAAAAACAGGAGCAGGTGGTTTTGGAATACGAAGAGACGCTCACACAACTGGCCCAAAAGCGCAACCAGCGCCGGCAGATGATCGCCTCTTTGGAAAACCGGAAATCCGAGCGGCAGCAAACCATTGAATCCCTGCGGGATGCGGCTGCGCGGCTGGAAAAAACCATATCGGCCTTAAAAACGGAAAACGAGTCAAATGCCGGGGATTTTGCTTCTCATCGGGGCTTGCTAAAGATGCCGGTTCAGGGTAAGATTACCTCCAAATTCGGAAAAACCGTAACTTCGGATTCAGGAGTAATGAATTATTCCAATGGGCTGGAGTTGCGCTCGGCCCGGGGCACACCCGTACGGGCGGTTTTTAACGGAAAAGTGGCGTATGCCGACTGGCTCAGGGGATACGGCCAGGTGGTGATTTTATCTCACGGCCAACACTATCATACGGTTTATGCCCACATCAGTGATCTTTTCTGCGCTCAGGGGGAAACGGTCAAAACCGGCCAGGTGATTGCCACCGTGGGAGATACCGGCTCCAGTGGCGGCCCGGCCCTTTATTTTGAGATCCGCCATCAGGGAAAGCCGGCGGATCCCCTCAAATGGATCGATTCATCTATTCAGTCAGATAACGGATAAAGGAGTGATCAATGCATTCTGAAAAAAAATCTCCCGTCCGAAAAGGGTTGCTGCTGACGCTGGCGGCCGCTGTTTTCCTGCTGGCCTCCACCGTTCACGGAGAGCTGTCAAAAGCAGATACTTATGAGGGCCTGAAACTGTTTTCCGACGTGATCGAGGAGCTGGAGAAAAATTACGTGGAACCGGTGGATACCCGGGAACTTATCGAAGAGGCCATCCACGGCATGGTCGAAAGCTTAGATCCCCATTCCACGTTCATGCCCCCGGAGGCCTTTGAAAGCCTCCAGAGTGAAACCCGGGGGGATTTCGGGGGGATCGGTATTGTGATCACAAAGGAAAGCGGCCGGTTAACGGTGGTCTCCCCCATCGAGGGCACCCCTGCCTACAAGGCGGGTATTCAGGCCAATGACGTCATTATCAAGGTGGAGGACGAATCCACCCAGGACATGATGCTGTGGGAAGCGGTCAAGCAGATGCGGGGCGAGCCCGGCACAGAACTTCAGATCACGGTGGTGCGCGAAGGCGAGGCCGAGCCCATGGAATTCACACTGGTCCGGGCCGTGATTCCCATGGACAGCGTCCGCCATATCATTCTCCAGCCGGGCTATGGATACCTGTGGGTGACCAATTTCCGGGAAAACACCACTGATGAGGTCAAAAAGGCCCTGGCAGACCTGGAGAAAAATGCAGACCCGTTAAAGGGCCTGATTCTGGATCTGCGCGACAACCCGGGCGGACTGCTGACCCAGGCGGTTTCCCTGTCTGATCTGTTTCTGGCCGAAGGCAGAATCGTTTCCATCCGGGGACGGGACCAAAAAGAGGAAAGCGTCTACAGGGCCGAAGACGATAACCAGGAGCCCGGTTATCCCATTGTGGTGCTGATCAACGGTGGCAGTGCAAGCGCTGCGGAAATCGTGGCCGGGGCCCTGCAGGACAACGGCCGCGGCCTGGTTCTGGGCACCACTTCCTTTGGCAAGGGCTCTGTGCAGACGGTCCGGCCCCTTCGCAACGGATACGGGCTGAAATATACAGTGGCCCGCTATTACACCCCCAAGGGGGTTTCCATCCAGGCCGACGGGATTCATCCGGACCTGGTGGTCAAACGCCGGCTGCTGGATGAAAAATCCGGAGGTTTGGATGCCCGGCGGATCAAGGAGGGCGATTTGAAAAATCATCTTCCCGGAAAAATGGAGCTTGAACAAGACGGCCAGGAGCCCGAACCTTCTGAGAACGACGGAGGGGCGGCCGGGGATGCCCAAACAGGGGATGAAACCGATGTGCAAAAACTAATGCGCCTGCGCGATTCTCTATACGAGCACAGTGATCGGAGTCCGGATGCCTTGATGCTCGATTCCCAGATCAACCGGGCTTATGAGATTTTGCGGGGATACGAGGTCTTTTCCGCCATGGGCGATTGATCCAAATTCGTTTACCGAAAACCCAGTTATCGAGAATACAGGAAGCAGCTCAGCCAGATGACGGAAAAAAAAAGCACCAGCCGGAAAACCAAATCCGGTGCGGCAAAAAAAGCCACCAGCGGCACAGGGACCAAAAAATCTGCTGGCAGGAAAAAAACAGCCACCAGGAAAAAAACAGGCGCAGACAGTCAGAAAAAGACCCGGACCCGGCGTTCAAAGACACAGAAAACCCAGGCTTGGGGCCTGAAATGGGATCTTCTGGTCTTTGTGGCCATTGTGGCCATGGTGGCGGCCACTGCCGCCTATTACCGGTTTGAACTCAGGCCGGATCAAACTAAAGGCGCTGGGGTGGAGTCCACCCGGGCGGCGCGCGCCCCGGAGCCGGTCAAGGTGCTCCACCCCCAGACGGTCAAGGAGGATAGGGTCCCGGATTTTGAAGTATTTCCCCCCGAACCGGACTCTGCTCCGGCCGTGGAGCCGGAGCAGGCCCCGGTTGCGCCGCCCTCTGCCCAGAGCCCGGACCGGCGGCCCATGGTGGCCATTATCATTGATGATATGGGCTATGAAATGGAAATGGCCGAAAACTTTTTGTCCCTTGACTGTTCTTTGACCTATTCTGTTCTGCCCCAAAGTCCGTTTCAGCGCGAGATTGCCGAAAGCGCACACAACAAGGGGTGCCAG
The DNA here is from genome assembly GCA_018224315.1 of Desulfobacterales bacterium. Classification (GTDB taxonomy): domain Bacteria; phylum Desulfobacterota; class Desulfobacteria; order Desulfobacterales; family Desulfosalsimonadaceae; genus Desulfosalsimonas. The sequence continues at coordinate 7,331 of JAGTVF010000240.1, forward strand.
GTCATGCTCCATCTGCCCATGGAGCCCCAAGAATATCCGGAGGTGGATCCGGGTCCGGGGGCCCTGCTGACCGGAATGTCAACAGATGAGCGCATCGGGCTGTTAAAGTCCCACCTCAATGCGGTTCCCCATATTTCAGGCGTTAACAATCACATGGGATCGAAAATGAGTGCGGATTCGGCCCAGATGAATCAGGTGTTGTCGATTGTTAAAAAATACCGGCTGTTTTACATTGACAGCCTCACCGCAGCAGACAGCCGGTCTGGTTCCTCTGCCCGGTTGTTTCAGGTGCCCTTTGCCAGACGCGATGTTTTTCTTGATCATGTGCCTGAGGCTGATTTTATCCGGGGTCAGCTTGATCGGCTGGTGGCTCTTGCCCGTAAAAATGGGAAGGCTGTGGGCATCGGGCACCCCTATCCGGAAACCTACCAGGTTTTGTCCGAAAAACTGCCGGAAATCAAAAAGCAGGTCCGGCTGGTGCCGGCTTCGGAAATCGTTTCCGGGCGGGATTCCTGAAAACCGTTTGCGAAGCTCTGATTTAAGCCAGTTTTGCGGCTATGGCCACCCAGCCGTCTTCATTGAGCACTTCGAGTATGGTAAACCCCTGTTGTTGAAGAGCGCCAATAATCATATCCCGGTTTTCCTCGATAATCCCGGAGGTGATAAAAATTTTTTCCCCGGTGAGCAGTACCGGAATGTCGGGGATCATGGGCAGGATGGTCTGGGTCAGGATGTTGGCCACCACCAGGTCAAAACCGCCTTGGGTGTCTGCCACCAGATCCCCGGTGCGAAGGCAAAAGCAGTCTTTGCAGACCCGGTTTGCCAGCAGATTCTGTTCGGCAACATCCACGGCCACGGGATCACAATCGATGCCTGTAAGCTGCGCTGCCCCCAGTTTGGCCGCAGCCACCAGCAGAATTCCCGAACCGGTACCCACGTCCAGCACCCGGGCGCCGGGCCGCAGGTGGCCTTCGATTAGGCGCATGCACAGGGCTGTTGTGGGATGGGTTCCAGTGCCAAAGGCCATTCCCGGATCAAGTTCAATGACGATATCCTGGTCGCCGGCCTGGAACGCCCGCCAGGAAGGTTTGACCACCAGGCGGCCGGAGATGCGCACCGGGTGAAAATGGGCTTTCCAGGATTCGGCCCAGTCCTGCTCATCCACGTCGCTGTAATGGGTCGAGCATGCGTGCGCAACAGGTGCCGGCAGACGGCAAAGGGCGTCTTCCAGCTTACGGCGGTTTTGTTCCAATTGATCATCGGCTCTGAAAAAGCCGATTACGGCATTTTCCCGCGGCCGTGGCAGTGCATCATCAGCCCAGTCCAGTTCCGGGTCTGCATCCGGGCTTTCCACGATAACCCCCTGCAGGCCCAGCTCGCAGAAGATGTCGGTTATCATGGCAGCCGCGGACTCGGGATCTGACGACTCAAATGCTACGCGGGTTTGAATCCATTTCATTTTTATACCGCTTTTTCTGGTTGGTGTTTGTATCGGGTTTTGCAATACGCCGGCGCAGTTTAAATCACAAGACTTTTTTATCCCTTTGCCCCCGCTGGTGCGGTTAACTGCTTGACGGGGCCCGGGGAAATTGATAATTGTCGATGTATTATGGAAGGTGACTCCCGACGATATCAGCGCCAGCGCGAAGCCATGGTCAAAAACCAGATCGAAACCCGTGGGGTGAGCGATCCCGGGACCCTTGCGGCCATGCGACGGGTCCCCCGTCACCTGTTTGTCAGCGAAGCCCTCATGGACCAGGCTTACAATGATCATCCCCTGCCCATCGGCGAGCAGCAGACCATTTCACAGCCCTATATCGTGGCCATGATGACCGAAGCCCTGCAGCTCAATCAAGACGACCGGGTCCTGGAAATCGGCACGGGTTCGGGCTACCAGGCGGCTGTGCTGGCCGAAATTGCCTACCGGGTCTATACCATTGAACGCAACCGGGCCCTGTATGAAAGCGCCCGCAAAATGTTTGAAGGCCTTGGATACTACAACATCATCGCCCGTTATTCCGATGGCACCATCGGATGGCGGGAGGAAAGCCCGTTTGATGCCATCATGGTAACAGCCGGTGCCCCTGAAATTCCCAAGCCCCTGGTGGACCAGCTGGCCATGGGCGGGCGCATGGTGATTCCCGTAGGATCATCCCTTTCCCAGAAAATGATCAAGGTTGTCAAGGAAGACCAGGGCCTGCATCAGAGCGAACTGGGCGGATGCCGGTTTGTTCGGCTTGTGGGCCAATACGGGTGGAGAGACGCTTGAGTTCAGGTCCCCGCGCCAAAACCTGGAAATCCGTGTTCATGGACCCGCCCGGACCCCGTTCCAAAGGCGCTGCCGTTTTTCTGGCGGTCAAGGGCGCATGCATGGGGGCGGCCGATACCGTGCCCGGGGTTTCCGGCGGCACCATTGCCCTGATCACCGGCATTTACCAGGACCTGCTGGCTGCGGTCAAATCCGTTGACGCCCGCGCCATACATCGTCTGCTTGTTTTGGATATCAAGGGTGCTTTGGCCGGGGTGCACCTTCGCTTTCTTTTAAGCCTGTTTTGCGGCATCGGCATTGCAGTGTTCAGCCTGGCCCGGGTGATGAACTATCTGCTGGCCCATCATCCCGTGCCCACCTGGAGTCTTTTTTTCGGACTGATCGCCGCTTCGATCTGGGCGGTGGGGCGCCGGGTGACTGCATGGTCTGCAGGGCCGGCCGCGGGGTTTTGCGCCGGGGCTGCAGCCGCGGGGTACGTTGTGGGCCTGGTGCCGGCACAAACCCCTGAAACCATATGGTTCGTGTTTCTATCCGGGATGGTGGCCGTCTGCGCCATGATCCTGCCCGGGTTGAGCGGTGCGTTTATCCTGTTGATTCTCGGCAAGTATGAATATGTCCTGGGCCTGGTGGAAAATCCCTTTATCCCGGCAAACCTGGGCATGCTCGCGGTACTGGCCGCGGGATGCGCTGTTGGGCTGGCCGGGTTTGCCAGGCTGCTTAAATACGTGCTCGACACCTGGCCTGATCTGGCCATCGCCTCTCTGACGGGTCTGATGCTGGGCTCCATGAGAAAAATATGGCCCTGGAAAGAACCCGGGGTCACAGAGCAGATCCACGGCAAGCTGGTGGTGATCACGGAAAGAAATGTCTGGCCGGAACCGGTGTTTTCCGAGCTGATGATGCCTCTGCTTTTGATGGCAGCCGGCTTTGGCGCCGTGGTGGCCATGGAGCGGATCTCACGTCGGTGGTCTCCGGCGAATCACACGATTGCATCCGTATCTTCAGAATCGCCCCCCAGGGAACAATGAAATCGCTGCTCCAGTTTTTCCTGCACCACCGGCGGGACCATGCTTTCGATATTGCCCCCGAACTTGGCCGCTTCTTTGATAATGGACGAACTGGTGAAAATCCAGCGCAATCCGGTCATCAGAAACACGGTCTGCACCTCCCGGTTGAGCCGCCGGTTCATCAGGGCCATCTGAAATTCGTATTCAAAATCCGATACAGCCCGCATACCCCGCAAAATGGCATGCGCATTGCGTTGCTTGGCGTAATCCACCAGCAGGCCGTCGTAAGAGGCGATTTCCACGTTTGAAAACCCGGCAAGGGAACGCGTGAGCAGATCCATGCGCTCGTCCACGGAGAAAAGCAGTTTTTTTGCCGGGTTTTCCAGTATGGTGATAATCAGGCGGTCAAAGATTTTCAGGCCCCGCTCAATGATATCCAGGTGACCGTTGGTGACCGGGTCAAATGATCCCGGGTAGATGGCGATTTTTTCCATAATCAATGTCCTGACGGCTTTGGCGTGTTGAGAAATAAAGTTTTTCCGATCATTGCTTGGGTCATTGTCCCGGATCTGGCCCGGTATCTGCTTTCCGGGTTGCTACCATATTTGACAGAAAGCTGACAATGGTTTTTCCGTATTTGCGCTGATCGGTGCATTGCAGGCCGAAAAGATCACCGGGAAGGGGATCTGCAGCCGCATGCTCGATGATCACAAGGGCCGCCGGCGCCAAAATGTCGCCGGCGGCCAGGTTTTTTATGGCCGGCTCCAGGGCCCCGGCGTTGTACGGGGGATCCAGAAACACCAGGTCAAAGAAAAGCCCGGTTGAAGACAAAAAGCCCGGATCCTGCAAAATGTTTCGGCACAGCACCCGGGACTGCTGCTCTGCCCGGCAGGCGGCCACGTTTTTTTCGATTGTGGCCACAGCCCTGCGGTCGGATTCCACAAATACCGCATACCCGGCCCCCCGGCTCAGGGCTTCCAGGCCAAAGGCCCCGGTTCCGGCAAACAGGTCCGCCACCCTGGCGCCGCGGACACGCCCGGCGCAGATGTTGAATACGGCTTCCCGCACTTTTCCCGAAGTGGGCCTTGTGGTGCGGTCCGGGAGGGAAAACAGGTTTCTGCCCCTGTTTTTTCCGGCAATGATTTTCATTTTTCAGGTGCCTGCCGTTGGGTAATTTTCTGCTGAATTTTTTTGACCCGGGTTTTGTCTGCTCCCGTGGCCTTTGCTGTTTTGCTGATGTCAAAATCATGGGATTTGAGTTTTTGTATTATAAACACCTCTTCAAAGGCCTGCTGTGCATCCCTGAGCCGGTCAAAGGCAAACAGTTCCACAGCCGGGGTGGCCGGAGGCCTGGCTGCTGTGTTGTAAGGCGCAGGAAGGTCTTTGACCCCGATGTTATCCCCGGCCATGATGTCCAACCGCTCCACCAGGTTTTTGAGTTCCCGGACATTGCCCGGCCAGTCATACTGCTTGAGCATCTCCACGGCTTCGGGCGCCATCTGCTTGGCCGGGGTGCCGTTGTCTTCAGCCGTTTTGGAGAGAAATACATGGATCAGGGCCGGAATGTCTTCGATGCGTTCGCGCAGGGCCGGCACTGAGATGGGCACCACGTTGATCCGGTAATACAGATCTTCGCGAAAGGTGCCGTCCCTGATGGCTTTTTTCAGGTTTTTGTTTGTCGCGGCAATCACCCGAACATCAATGGGAATGGTGCGGCTGCCGCCCAGGCGCTGAAATTGTTTTTCCTCGAGAATCCGCAGTATGGTGGCCTGGGTTTTAAGACCCATATCGCCGATTTCGTCGAAAAACAAGGTCCCGGTGTGGGCCAGTTCAAATTTGCCGTACTTTTTGGTTACCGCCCCGGCAAAAGCCCCCTTTTCATGGCCCAGCAGTTCGCTTTCCAGGCTTTCATCGTTTAACGCCGCACAGTTGACATCCACCAGGGGCTTGTCGCAGCGGGTCGACAACTGGTGAATGGTTCTGGCCACCAGTTCCTTTCCGGTGCCGTTTTCACCGGTGATCAGAATCCAGGCATCGGTTGGCGCCGCAATCTGGATCTGGTTTTTGAGTTCCATGGTGGCCGGGCTGCTGCCGGTGATGGCGTATTTTTCAATGGTTTTTTTCCGCAGAAACCGGTTTTCTTCCTCCAGGCGCCGGAAATTCAATGCATTGTTGATGGCCACAATCACCCGGTCAATGTTCAGGGGCTTTTCAATAAAATCATAAGCGCCCATTTTCGTGGCGTTGACCGCGGTTTCAATGGTGCCGTGGCCGGTGATCATCACCACCTGGACATGGGAGTGCTGGCTTTTGATTTCCTTTAGGGTTTCAATGCCGTCTAATCCCGGCATCCAGATATCGAGCAGCACCAGGTCCGGGGTCTGGGCCTCCACGCACTGGAGGGCCTCATAGCCGTTGGTTGCGGTCATGGTTTCAAAGCCTTCG
>JAGTVF010000241.1 GCA_018224315.1 Desulfobacterales bacterium
CGCCATGAAGTCGGGCACCACCTCGCTTCACAATTACCTGAAACATCACCCGGATGTTTTTATGAGCGAGCCCAAGGAGCTGTGGTATTTTGTGGAGGAAAAAAACTGGTTCAGGGGCGAGAAGTGGTACCTGAGCCATTTCCGGGAGGCCGGCGGGGCCCGGGTTATTGGCGAATCCAGTGCGGATTATACCATGTATCCGGTTTACCGGGGTGTGCCGGAAAAACTGCATGCGTTCAATCCGGATGCCCGGCTGGTTTATCTGATGCGGGATCCGGTACAGCGGGCCATCAGCCATTATTGGTACGATGTCCGGACCGGTTTTGAAAAAAGACCGATCACCACTGCTGTTTATTCCGAAACCAAGTACGTTGATTTCAGTGATTACGCCATGCAGTTGAAATTGTATTTTCAAGTTTTTAAACCCGAGCAGATTTACATTGAGACCTTTGAGCAAATGGTTCGCCATCCTGAGAAGGTCATCAGGGAAATTCAGGTATGGCTCGGGCTTGACCCGACGCAGTATGACTGGGCGAATCTGGGCAGAAGCTACAATGCCACCCCGGATGTTGTTGAACAGGTGAAGGGTTGGGGGTTTTTGCATGGGTTGCGCTATTCAGGTTTCTGGGATTTCTGTCACCCCTTGGTGCCGGAATTTTTATTAAAGATCGGGAGGCGTCTCGGGTACCGTAAAATTGACCGAAAAAAGGCCACACCCGGAGAGGTAACCGGGTACCTTCGCAAACAGCTGTCTCCGAAAATAAAGGAGTTGACTAAACTGCTGGACCGGGATTTTCCGGAATGGAACGATATGAAATCCTGTAAAACCGGAGCACGGGAATGTGAATGAAAAAACCGGCCACAATACTTTATATAGACAACAGCTTTACCTTTGGCGGGGCCATTATCAGTCTGCGCACCACAATTGATGCCCTAAACAAAGAAAAATTCCGGCCAGTGCTGATCACTGCACAAAGTTCTTCTTATCTGGCTATGCATTTTTCCGATATTCATTGGTTTCATTTAAATATGAGGCTGCCAAGGATTCATAACAGGCATCATCAAAAAATCTCTGAATCCCGGTTTTTTCGGAAAAGAGCTTTTCTAAAAAAAATGATTGATAAAATCAGGTCTGTTTTCTGGATGATTTGTTTTATCCTGCCGGAGGCCTTGCGGATTTATCGCATCGGCAGAAAACAGGGCACCGGGCTCGTGCATCTTAATAATGCACTCGGAGGACAGCTGTCAGGTATTATCGCGGCAAAGCTCCTCGGGGTTCCATGTGTCGCCCACCTGCGCGATTATGAGCAGCCCTGCCATTCCGCCCGGATCCATGCGGGCTGGGTCGACCACCACATCGCTATATCAGAATCGGTTAAAAACAATTTATTGGCCCTGGGAGTGGGGCCGGAAAAGATTTCCATTGTTTATGATTCAGTTGATTTAGCTGCGTTTTCGCAAAAAACAAACGCCAATGGACTATTCAGAGATCTCTGTGTTGACGGGCAGCAATTATTAATCGGCTGGTTTGGACGCATCATTGAATGGAAAGGGGTGCGCGAATTTGTGCTTTGTATCAGCGAGTTGAAACAGAAATTCAATGATTTTCAGGTAATTGTGGTCGGCGACGCATCTGATTCAGCAACTGCTTACGAACAGGAAGTCAAAGCGCTTGTACAGGACTTGGGTCTGGAAAAAACAATTATTTTTGCCGGGTATCGGCAGGAAGTCATTCCGATTATGAACATGATGGATATTATCGTGCATACTTCGATTACGCCGGAGCCATTTGGAATGGTAATAATAGAGGCCATGGCTTGTTCAAAACCGGTTGTTGCCTCCAGTGTCGGCGGCGGTCCCCTGGAAATTGTAAAGCCAGGAGAAACCGGTTTTCTGGCCGATCCCAAAAAGCCCCGGGAGATGAGCGCTGCCCTGCTTGCCTTGCTGACAGACCGGAAGCTTCGGAACAGATTCGGCAATTCCGGCAGAAAACGGGTCGAGTCCCTTTTTGCAAGCCCTGTGCATATTCAACAGATAGAAGAGATTTACCGGAAATTTTTGCAATAAAACAGCCCGCCGGTTTCCTTGGATGTCAAACGCGCTTTACCGGAAAGAATAGAGGGTTATCTGATATGCTTTATCGTTACAGCAAGGTTAAAGAAAATCTGGAGTTAAAGGCAGCGGGCTGGTATTCCCTGCTAAAGGCCCAAGGATATAAACAGCAATTTTGTTCTGTAAAAACATTTTGTCTGTTTATTGGTTATCCCCGAAGTGGGCACAGTATTGTTGGTTCATTGCTCGACGCTCACCCCAATATCATCATAGCAAACGAGCTTGATGTGCTGCGGCATTTTTCTTTCGGCATGACAAGAGAGCAGATTTTTTATCTGCTTTTGCGCAATTCCCGGAATTATGCCCGCAAGGGGCGCGTGCAAACCGGTTACAATTATGATGTGCCCGGTCAATGGCAGGGGCGATTCTCAGAGGTTCAGGTGATCGGAGATAAAAAGGGGGGGATGACGACCCGGCGAATCGGCAGAAATTATGATCTGCTGGACTCCATTGCCGGCACGGTTGGCGTTCCTGTGAAGTATGTCCACATGGTCCGCAACCCGTTTGATAATATAACAACCATGGCGTTGCGCACCAATTCGACTCTGGAAGCCGAAATACAGCATTATTTTGAGTTATGCCGCATCAATCAGAATATAGCCGGACGCCTCAAAGAGCAGAACCTGCTGGAAATAAGGCATGAGGACTTGATTGGTGATCCGGGGGAAATTTTACGAAAATTAACGGATTTTCTCAACGTATCTTGCCCGGAAGACTATATCAGGGCCTGCAGTGCAATCGTGAGCAAAAAAACGAGCATTACCAGGAAAAAGGTTACATGGCCGCAACCGCTTATTGACAGTGTGCATGCAACAATTCAGGATTACGGCTTTTTAACACATTATGTTTACGACTCAGTATGATAACGGTTTGGCGTTCATCTTACAATCAATGAAAGCAATACTGTCATGACCGAACTGTATTCAATGAAAATCCGCTATCTCATCCACTCCATAAGGCAGGAAGGGTGGGCTTTCTTTTTTATTTGTGTGTATCTGTTTTTTGAATATGTCCGGCCTCAATCCATTTATACCCAAATCAATATAGTGCCCTATGTGCCGATTTTGCTTTCCATTGCCTTTATTGCCGCCTTGTTAAGCGGCGAGTTTGCCAAGAGCCGGCCTTCCGCTCTTAACAAGCTAATGGTGGTTTATGCGGTCATTGTTTTGATCTCTTCCGCTTTGTCTCAGCATCCGGACATATCTTTTTCTCAGTGGCGGACTTTTTTTGACTGGTTTCTCATATATTTTCTGATTGTTGGGATCATTACCAATGAGAAAAGATTTTTTATATTTTTTCTTTCCTTTTTGATTTATTCTTTGAAAATGTCCCAGCACGGTTTTCTGAGCTGGGCAAAGCGGGGTTTTTCTTATACAGGCTGGGGAGTGACCGGCGCCCCGGGATGGTTCCACAATTCGGGAGAAGTCGGCATTCAAATGTGTATTTTTGTGCCCTTAGCCATCGCTTTTATTATTGGGGTTTATAAACACCTGCCCAAGCCATGGCTGGCTTTTTTTCTTCTCATGCCTGTTACAG
>JAGTVF010000242.1 GCA_018224315.1 Desulfobacterales bacterium
ATCATCCCCTACCGGGCATCCAAGGGCAAGGCCATCCGGTATCTGAGCTACAAATGGGAAATCCCCTTGTCGCATTTTCTGGTCAGCGGGGATTCAGGCAATGACGCGGAAATGCTGCGCGGCGAACAAATGGGGGTGGTGGTGGGCAACTACAGCCCGGAACTCGAAGAGCTCAAGGGGGTCAACAAGATTTATTTCGCAAAATCCCCAAGCTCCGGCGGTATTCTGGAAGGCATCCAGAAATATGGTTTTACCGGGAACAGCACCCGGAAGAAAAACTGACTTGGCTGCACCTTTTCGAATAGTGCTTGATGCTCTCGGAAAAAGTCTGATTTTTATTGACATACACATTCGTTTGGTTAAAATGATGTAAGAAATATACAATATTTTTTCATCTGAGGATATCGGTTTAAGGGAGGTAAAATTGCACTGTGCAAGAAAAGGATTTTGGATACCGGCGATTGCAGTTCTGGTCGCAATATTGAGTTTACCGTCAATCGTTTTGGCGGGCGATGTGGAAAATTCCAGGCTATTGCCGGAAAACAAGGTCCTTGTCTATGATGAGGGCAAAAAAATTGCCCAGTATAGCAGAGAAATGCCCGTACCTGCTGGCAAACTTCTGGCTTCAAGCGGGGGAAGATGTGCGGTAAGGATAGGGGATGTCTCTCTTATCGCCGAAGACCAGAGCAAGTTCGCCATAGAAACAGATGCCAATTACCGGTATATCAGCGTAACCCAGGGAACCGTTTACTTTGGTCTGACGGATGAAAGCCGCTCAATGATGTTTTTGACTCCCAAAGGCGGCGTGGCGACCCAGCAGGTATTGTTAAATGCCGCCGCTGATAACCGGTTTTTGGAAGGCTATGTCCGGGTTACGGAAAAAACATCTGAAATAGGCGTCCTAGATGGCGGAGCCATGATCGTTGCCTCCAGAGACGGAGAGCAGAAACTCAATTCCGGCCAGAGCATATTTCTGGCCCAGGCCGAGGAAGCCGGCGACCCGCAGCAAACAGAGAGACAGACAACTGCCGGGCCTCCGGGATGGTGGGGCAGCATGAGCGCAATTGAAAAAGTCGGCGTTGTGACAATCGGGGCCATCGGCGTGGGCGGTGTTGCCTGGGCCATTGCAGATGACGACGATGATGACGATGACGCAAGCCCTTCCTCGCCGTAATGCCCTTACATTGAATCCCGTTGTTTATTTCACTGTCAGCACCGGGCAATGTGCATTTAGAATCAGAAACTGGGCTGTGGAACCAAACAAAAGTTTTCCCAACCGGGAACGCTTGCGGATGCCGATGACAATCTCATCGACCGCCTGCTCTCGGGCATATGCCAGAAGATCTTCATCCGGCGTCATGCCGCGTACCAGAAGATGGATCTCACAGGCGATATTTTCTTTTTGGAGCTGCTCTTCAGCGTCTTTCAGGACCGATTCAAGCTGCCCGATGGTTTTTTGTTCCTCTTCAGTGCCCTTTTCCATGGATGCCACCACGTAAACCCTGGCGTCCATGGCTTTGGCCCTTTTGACCGTTTCTTTTAACGCGGCACTGGAAGACCGGGAACCGGTGTAACAGAGCATGATTTTCATGATCAACCTCGTTTGCTGGAATCAATATATGTAGAAAATGCATTTTCCACGGATTATGTTATACCATTGCCGAAAACAGATCAACCCGGTCAGGCACCGATATATGCTTTTTTCACCGTTTTATCGTTTTTGATCTGCTGACATTCACCCTCCGGCACACAGGTAACGCCGTTTGAGGCTATCGGTTGGCTTTCCGGTATCCCAGACGATCCATGGCGATAATGTGCTTGCAGATATTGGCCGATCCCTCAACCAGCACATAGGTGGGGATATCCCGGTAATACCGGGCCAGGGAGTATTCCGTGGAATACCCGTAGGCGCCCATGATGCGCATGGCTGATTCCGCGCACCGCATGGCCACCTCTCCGGCCATATACTTGGCCTGGGCCACCTCAAACCCGTTGTTGAGCTTGCCCTGATCCTTCTGCCAGGCGGCCTTGTATACCAGCAGGCGTGCGGCCTCAATATCGGTGGCCATCTTTGCGATCAGTTCCTGGTTCATCTGGAATTTTCCGATCTGCTGGCCAAACTGAACGCGCTGGTTGCAGTATTTCAGGGCCATTTCATAGCAGGCCTGGCCACATCCCACGGCACCGGCCGCAGCCGACAGCCTTGTGTTGGCAAGGGAGCTGAAAACGATTTTGGCCCCGTCACCGGGCTGTCCCAGCAGATTTTCTTTGGGCACGGGGGTGTTGTTGAAAAAGATTTCACCCGTGGGCGAGGAGTGAGATCCCAGCTTGTCCATATCGGAAGTGGTGATACCCGGGAAATTCTTTAATTCCACGGCCAGCGCGGACAGGCCCTTGGTCTTGGCCTCCCGGTCGGTGTAGCAGTAAATCACGGCCACATCGGCCTGATTGGCATTGGAAATCCAGGTCTTGGAACCGTTTAGCACAAAATGATCCCCCTTGTCCTCGGCCACTGTTTCCATGGACATGACATCAGATCCCGCATTGGGCTCGGTGATGCCAAAGGCGCCCAGCATCTCTCCGGCACACAGTTTTGGGACATACTTTTTTCTGGCTTCTTCTGTGCCGTAAAGACAGATGGGGTAGGCGCAGCCGATGCCGATGAGATTGATCTGTACCCGCAGGGAACTCGAAGCCCTGGCGATTTCCTCGGTGATAATGGCCGCGGCCATCCAGCCGGCGTCCTCGCCGCCGTATTCCTCCGGAATCACGGTGCCGATAAAGCCCAGCTCCGCCATGGGCCTGATGGCCTCTTTGACCGGCAGGTAGTTGTCGGCATCCCACTTGTCGGCATTGGGGGCGATTTTCTTGTCTGCAAATTCCCGCACGGCTTTTTGCAGCATTTTATGTTCCTTGGAAAGTTCAAACTGCATGCAGATATCTCCTTTACGATTCACATCTTTCAAATATGGCGGCAATGCCCAGACCGCCGCCTCCGCAGATGCATTCCAGGCCGGTTTTGGCATCGGTTCTTCGCATCTCGTGCATCAGGGTCACCAAAACGCGCACGCCGGTGGCACCGATGGGATGGCCCAGTGAAATGCCCGAACCATTGACATTGACCTTGCCGTAATCATCAGGGGAAACCCCCATATCCTTTAGATCCGCAAGCACCTGGGCGGCAAAGGCTTCCTGGATCTCGATAAGCTCGATGTCCTCTATTCTGGCACCGGCCAGACCCATGGCTTTTTTCACCGCGGCATTGACCGTCAGATGGGTGCGGGTGGGATCGGCTCCGGCCGCGGCCACGGATTTGACTGCGGCAAAGGGCTCAATTCCCAGCTCTTTGGCCTTTTTCTCAGACATGAGCACCACGGCCGCAGCACCGTCGTTTTCACTGGAGGAATTGCCGGCCGTGCACACCCCGCCGAGCACCGGGGTGAGCCGGGCCAGTTTTTCCATGCTCGTATCCCTGCGCGGGGTTTCATCTTTGGCCACCACCACGGGGTCACCTTTCTTCTGAGGGACTGAGACGGCCATCACCTCCTGGTCGAATTTTCCCTGATCCCAGGCAGTGCACGCCTTTTTCTGACTTTCAAAGGCCCACTGGTCGCATTGCTCCCGGGTGACGTTTTCCTCCACTGCCGCGGTTTCCGCCCAGGACATCATGGAAGGCAGCTTTCCATAGCGATGCTCGGGCTGGCTCATGACCCGGGCCCGCTGGATTCGGTCATAAAACGGCAACCCCCAGATGGACAGATCCCCGTGGCCCCGGGGCATTCCCCTTTGCCCGCCGATACCCCACTTGATATCCCCGGGCAGGTAAAACTCGGCATGGGACATGCTCTCCACGCCCCCGGCCACGACAATTTCCGCATCCCCGCTTTTAATCAAAGCGGCGGCCAGCCGGATGACTTCCAGGCCGGTACAGCAGCGCCGGTCAATGGTAAATCCGGGAATCTGCTCGGGCCAACCGGCGTTTAGCAGGGCCATACGCGCGATATTGACATATTCGCCGTTCTGGTAGGCCTGGCCCATGATCACTTCATCCACCTGGCCGGGCTCGATGCCGGCCCTGGACACGGCCTTGCTTAAAACCATTGCGGCCAGATCATAGGCCTCCACCGTTCGAAGGCCGCCCATATATGCACCCACCGGCGTTCGCACCCCGCTTGCGATCACAATGCGCTCATCAGACATCACTTGCTCCCTGAATCGTTAAATCCGTAGCCGAGCTGTTTTTTTAATATGAAAAAGATGTCTTTGGGAACCCTTCTGTGGTGATTGTATGAGGATAAAAATTAGCCAAAAAATCCAAGTCTGTCAATATTCATTAACCAAAAATCATAGTTGAATTTAAAAAAAACAATGTTTTTTAATATCAAACTAAAGATTGATCTTGACATTTAAAGACAAATTTTAGTAATCTTGAATTTTAATAAAATGAAAGTTGAACAACCCATTAACCGGTGCATACAATGAAGAACAAAACTCCCAAAAGCAGCCAAAAAAATCCGAAAAACCCCAAAAAAGCCGCAACCATCTTAAAGGCCGCTGAGCACATATTTGCCAGAAAGGGGTTTCAGACCGCCACGATTTCTGATATCGCCAAAAAGGCCAAGGTATCGGAAGCCACCATTTATGAATATTTCTCCTCCAAGGAAGAACTGCTGTTTGCCATTCCTGCGGAAATCATCCAGCATTACCAGGAAAAAAACCGCGAAATTCTGCCCTACATACACGGTGCCGCAAACAAACTGCGCTTTTTGATCCACCGCCACCTGGCCCTTTACGAGGACAATCCCGATTACGCCAATGTGGTGATGCTGATTTTAAAGGGCAATCCCAATTTTTTGAAAACCGAGGCCTACCGCGTTGTTCAATCCTCTGCGCGAAACTACATCGAGGTACTGGAAGAAGGCATCAAAAGCAATGAGTTTCGGCCGGACATGGACCCGTATATGATCCGGGCCATGATCTGGGGCAACATCGAGCATCTGGTCACGCGCAAAAGTCTGCTGGGCAAACCCGAAAATCTGACAAACCTGACAGATACGCTTTTTAACACCCTTTTCAACGGCATCCGCACCACTGCCGAACAGCCTCCGCTTAACATCAACGTGCACCTGACCCGATCCGAATAAAACCACCCATCCAAAAGATTCTTATTCCTCAATGCCGCAGAGATTTTTGGCCATCTGCTGTTTCTGCTGCATGTGGACCTGGCAGGCGATGCGGCACATCGCCCACCCCGGACTTGCACGCATAGCTCTGGCGGTAATGGCCGGCAAACTTTTCCACTTGCCCGTGTATGTATAATGGTTTTATTTGCGGGGATGCAAAACAAATTCCCCTGCTGCATGTACGTCTGCTGCAGATCTGATTTCAAAAGTAAAGCCGTTTTCCTGCTTTTTCAAGGCTGCACAGACCTCCGGAGTTTGTTCCGGGATTTCCCTGTTGTACTGGATGGAAATAGAGCCGAACTTCCGGCGGTTTTCCAGCAGGGGGGCAGCCAGTGTTTCAAGATAGTCAAAGTACAGGGCATTGTTGACATGCCCCAGGGGATCATAATCCGAGGGGCGGATGGTAATTGTCCGTGTGAGATCCGGATTATGGATTGCCGCCGGCTTCCACCGGTCCAGGTCAGCGTTCAGGGCAACATCTGACTCCACGGTATAGCTCCGGGCCACATCCCCGGGAACCTTGAGGATTTTTTTGCGGACCAGATCAATGTAGAGCCACAGACTTGCGACGGAAATACTTTTGCGTCCCTGCTGATAGATTTCAAAATCCCGGTATGATCGAAATCCGCGGGTGCCCTTGTGCCAGGTCACAATTTCCAGAGGAGCGCCGAAAACCGGCTGATTGTGCACCTGTAATGCAAGACGATACAGCACCCAGGCTTTCTGCTGCTTTAACATATCCGGGGTTGCATACCCGGCCTGTTGGGAATGCAGGGAAGCGGCCTGCTGCAGGCAGTTGACCAGGACCTTCGGCCGCAGGACAAAGTCCTCATCCACTTCAAATAAACAGATCTCCCTGGTAATGGAAACCTTCATGGGTTCTCCTGCATAGCTTTCCCAGCGGCAGACCCGCAGAAATTATCCGCCGAAGCATTCATCGGCGATATCAATGGCCGCACTATTGGACGAAACAATGGAATCCATCTTCCCCATGGCCGGGGGCAGCAGATTGCAGATAAAAAATTCGGCCGTCTGCACCATGCCCTGATAGTAAGTTTTATCTTTTTTGCGCACTTTGGCTGCCAGTTTTTCCGAGGCCACGCAGGCCCGCCACAAAAGCATCCAGGCAACAATCACATCACCGGTGGCCTCCAGGAAAGGAAATGCATAGGCATAGGCGGTTCTGACCTGATCAGCAGAGCCCTGCCGGGACACTTTGCCAGCGGCCTGCTCCAGTCTGGCCAAAGCCCGGGCCAGAACATCGGCCATGTCTGTGAGGGCCGGGATATCCCTTGCCCGGGAAATGGTTTTGCCCACATTTTCAACAAAGCAAGCAAACAGGCGTCCGTTTTTGAGCCGCAGTTTGCGCCCGATGAGATCCATGGCCTGAATCCCGTCTGTGCCCTCGTAAATGGATGTGATCCGGCAGTCCCGCATGAGCTGCTCCACGGGAAATTCCCGGGTATATCCATATCCGCCGTAGACCTGCATGGCGGTTGTGCAAACATCAAAGCTGCGCTGGCTGCAGTAAGCCTTTGCCAGGGGGATGAAAAAATCAATGAGATCCTGGTCGGTTTCTGACCGGCTGCCTTCAGGATCCGCGTTTTTGCGGTCCATGAGAAGCGATACATAGTAGATAAAGCTTCGCATGCCGTCGACATGCGACTTCATCCACATCAGCATCCGGCGGACATCCGGATGGGACACAATGGGCACGTTTGGCGCCTCTGGATCCTTTCCCGCTGCAATGTCTCTTCCCTGGATGCGCTGTTTGGCGTAATTGGCTGCATACAAATATGCCGCAGAGGCGTAGGTAAATCCCTGAAAGCCCACATTTAATCGGGCCTCGTTCATCATGTGAAACATGATGGGCATGCCCTGGTTTTCCGCGCCGAGCAAAAGGCCCCGGCACTGTCCTTTCTGGCCCAGAGCGAGGCTGCAGGTGGCACTGGCGTGGATGCCCAGCTTTTTTTCCACCCCTGTGCAGACCACATCATTTGACCCGCCAGGGGAGCCGTCTTCATTGACCCATGTTTTTGGCACGATGAAAATTGAAATTCCACGGGTGCCCGCAGGCGCGCCCTCCACCCGGGCCAAAACCGGATGGATGATATTTTCGGTCAGGTCATGTTCGCCGTTGGTGATAAATATCTTGTTTCCGGTAATCGAGTAGGTGCCGTCGGCGTTTTTGCGCGCCGACGTGGTCAGGGCGCCCACATCGGATCCGGCCTCGGGTTCTGTCAGCAGCATTGTGCCGCCCCACTGGCCCTTGTAAAGCTTTTTGACAAAAAGCGCCTTTTGTTCGGGGGTACCAAACAGCTCGATCATCTTGCCGGTACCGTGTCCCATCATGCCGTAATTGGCCAGGCAATAATTGGCGCCCCAGATATATTCCAGCACCGCAGTGTTGATCATGTTGGGAATGCCCTGGCCGCCGTATTCCGGGCTTTCAATCATCGAAGTCCATTCCCCGTCGAGCAGCAGCCGGAAAGGACGGTGAAAGCATTCCGGCACCCGCACCTGCCCGTTTTCAAAAACAACGCCCTGCTCATCGCCTTCCGCGTTTGTGGGCAAAATCTCTTTGACGGCAAGGTTGCGGGCCTCGGTGACCAGCATATCGAAAAGTTTTTTGTTCTGATCGGAAAATTTATGGTAACGGGTCAGCTGCTCTGCATCAAACTGCTCATAGAGCACAAAATCGATATCTCTGCGGTCTGCAAGAATCTGGGCCATGATTTTTCTCTTCTTTTGGTTGGTATGGAGTCAAAACGGTTATGCCCGCTCCAGCACCAGGGCGGTCCCCATGCCGCCACCGGCGCAAAGGGAGGCAACACCTTTATTGAGATTGCGGCGCTTCATTTCTCTGTCAGCAACCCGTCACCTGCCCGCCCGCATGCGAAAACGGTTAAAGCGACTTTTTGCGGCAAACTCAGGCAAATCAAGCATCAGAAAGACCGATCTCCATGATTTCCCGAGTTTTTTGCTTCAGATCCTTTAAGGA
>JAGTVF010000243.1 GCA_018224315.1 Desulfobacterales bacterium
CACTACGCTGCATTTCCGGCAGGTTTCCCGGGTTGGCGCCCGCTCACACCCCTGACACCGGCTTACCAGATCCATGGCTTCGCTGATTTCGACTTCCAGTTTCTGATAATCGGCGATTTTTTTTTCAACCGCGCGCTTTTGTTCTTCGAGCAGGGCCAGGACCCGTCTGCTTGCTTCATGGCCCGTGGCACCGTTTTTTCGGGCCTCGTAAAGGGCCCTGATCTGTTTTAGGGCAAAACCGGCATCCCGGAGTTTTTGGACAAAAAAGACCGTGTCGGCCGCTTCCGGAAAAAACAGGTAAAAGCCCCCGGCGCTTCGGGCAGCCGGTTCAATAAATCCCTCTTCCATGTAATAGCGGACAGTGCGCACGGTGGTGCCCGCCATTTTGGCAATCTCACCGATCTGACGTAGATTTTCAGGCTTGTTGTTTTCCATGAGCATACCATAACCATACTTTTACGTGATTGTCAAATCAAAAATTTCTCCGTCTGGTTGACATCCCTGTCAAGGACTGTCATATTTGGGCTAAACAAAGACTTCCCTTCCGGTTTAACCTTAAATATGCCCGACAAAAAACAGGGCAGGAGAATATTACAGATGCGCAAACCCAAACCCTGGCTGCTGGGTCTGCTGGCAGTGCTTGTCATTCTTGCCGTGGCCTATGTGGGCTTTTACTTTCTGTACCTGGACTTCCTGGTGGACTACTGGTGGTTTGATTCCCTGGGCTACGGGTGGTATTTTTTCCAGCGGATTTCTTACCGATATCTGGTATTCGGCGGTGTGACCCTGTTTTTCTTTCTGGTGTTTTTCCTCAACTTCTGGGCGGCCTCCCGGTTTCTGGGCACATCGCCTGCCGAAGCGGAAAAAAAGGACAAAACCCGCACCCGGCGCTACCATGACATGGCCCGGATGTTTCGCACCGGCTCAATGAAGGTCTATACCCCGCTTTCCCTGGTGCTGTCGATCTTTGTGGCCCTGCCTGTGTTTGAAAAATGGGAGCAGCTGCTGTTTTTTCTCTTCGGCCCCAGTGCCGGGACAAAGGATCCGGCCTTTGGCATTGACGTGAGTTTTTACCTGTTTTCCTATCCCATTCATATGCTGCTGGAACAACGGCTGTTGATTGCCGTGGCCATTGTGGCCGCAGCCTTGTTGCTGCTGTATATCATTGAACGCCGGATGCTGGCAAAAACCCACCAGCCACTGGCCAGGGGGGTCAGAATCCATCTCAACATCATGGCGCTGATCCTGGCGGTTCTGGCTGGATGGGGCTTTTTTCTCAAACGCTACGGCCTGGTCTTTACAACCGAGCACATGCCCTTGTTTTACGGGCCCGGGTTTACGGAAATGCACATCACCCTGCCCCTGATCTGGGCGGCGGTGATCTGCTGGGCTGCTGCGGTGGCAGGGGTGCTCTGGTACCTGAATTTCCGCAGGGGCCTGTTTCCGGCCATTGGCCTGGCAGCGCTGTTTGCCGGAGTGTTTGCCCTGGGAAACACCACTTTTTTGCAGGGGATGGTGGAAAAATACATTGTTTTGCCCAATGAACTGTCCCGGCAGACCCCTTACATTGAAAACAGCATTGAAGCCACCCTGGCGGCCTACGGGCTTTCCGATGTCACCACCCGTCAATTGGAAGTCGACCGCATTCCCTGGGGGCAGACCACCGATGCCATCCGCGCCAATATTGAAAACATTCCGGTATGGGACCGGTACCTGCTGGAAGACGTTTATGAGCAGCTCCAGAGCATCCGTCCCTATTACAATTTTACGGGTGTGGACGTGGACCGCTACGAAATCGACGGCCAGATCCACCAGGTCAATCTGGCGGCCCGGGAGCTAAAGCTGGAGAAACTGCCCGGATCCGGCAAAAACTGGATCAACCGGCATCTGCAATACACCCACGGTTACGGCCTGGCCATGACCCCTGCGGCCCAAAGCGGCGAGCACTTCATGAAATGGCTCATCCGCGGGATTCCGCCGGAATCCGAATTTGACCTTAAGATCTCTGAGCCGGGCATTTATTTCGGCCAGGAATCTCTGGATTATGTAATTGCGCCCAATGACGCCGGGGAAATCGATTATCCGGAGGGCGACTCCTTTGCCGCAACCAATTATGCCGGCAGCACAGGCGTTGAGGTCAACTCCATGTTCCGAAAGCTGCTGCTTTCCATCTACTTTAAGGACCGCAACATCTTTTTCACTGCAAAGACCGGAAAAGACAGCAAAATCCTGTTTCGCCGCAATATCCGGGAAGCCGTGGACCACCTGACCCCCTATTTCAAACTCGATGATGATCCCTATCTTGTGGCCACTGAAGACGGGCTGTTCTGGTTCATGGACGCCTATACCCGCTCGGCGCGGTATCCCAATGCCGAGCCCTTTGACAAGGAGCACAATTATATCCGCAATTCGGTCAAAATTGTCATGGATGCCTACAACGGAACCATTGACTATTACATGGCAGATGCCGATGATCCCGTGGCGCGGGCCTATGACCGGATGTATCCGGGCCTGCTCAAACCCCTGGAAGAAATGCCGGAAAACCTGCGCGCCCATATCCGCTATCCCAGGGATATTTTTGAAATCCAGATGGAAATCTATACCAAATACCATCAGACCGACCCCAAAACCTTTTACCAGGAAGAAGACCTCTGGGAATTTGCCCACCAGCGGCCCGAGGAAGTCCGGGAAATCGGTTCCCAGTCCATGCAGGTTTACTACCTGACCCTGGACCTGATTGAAAAAGACAAGCACGAATTCATGCTCATATCCCCCATGACCCCCAATAACCGGCCCAACCTCAGGGCCATGGTCATTGCCGGCTGTGACGGTGACCGGTACGGAAAATTTTATGCCTACAACTTTCCCAAGGGCGAGCAGGTATACGGCCCGTCCCAGATCAGCGCCTTAATCGACCAGAACACGGAAATCGCCGAGCAGTTCACCCTGTGGGATCAGGTGGGCTCCGAGGTCAAGCGGGGCCGGATGATTATTTTGCCCA
>JAGTVF010000244.1 GCA_018224315.1 Desulfobacterales bacterium
AAAGGCACAGCCTGGTCTGCGGATCTGCCCCTTGCCCCCAGCCCGGCCGGAAACCCAGCCCCGGCGGACCCCCCGGCGGCTTCAGCTAAAACCGGGGGCCTCAACTTCAACTGGCTGGCTTATCCTCTGATTCTGATTTTAATTGCCTGGATCCTGCTGCTTTATTTTGAACAACAGGGCCAGGCGGTGTTTGAATTCATTCAGGAGCAGGTCGGCGGGATTCTGGGATAGCTGCTGTCTCTTTGCCTTCCTGGCTTTTGATCTGCTCAAGCAGTTTTTCCGCCTGCCTGTATTCCGGAAACGCCCGGCCTGCTGCAAGGCATGTTTCCAGTTCCTCCACGGCTTCTTCCTGCCTTCCTGCTGCGTGCAGGGCCAGGGCCAGGTGATAGCGAATAATGACCATGTCCGGCCGTTTTTCAACAGCCAGGGAAAACTGGGGGATGGCCAGGTCATACGCCTTTCGTTTGTAATAAACCCATCCCAGGGTATCGGCAATAAACGGATCTTCCGGCAGGGAGTCCTTGGCTGTCATGGCCAGGCGCAGGGCTTCGCCGAGATCGGGATCAGACTGGTTTGCCAGCAGCCAGGCCAGGTTGTTGGCGGCCGGGGCAAATCCGGGTTTTAGAGCCAGTGCTTTTTTGTAGGCGGTTTTTGCCCCGTTCAGGTCTCCGGCCTGTTCCTGCAGGGCTCCCAGGGCCATGTGGCCAGGCGCAAACTCGGGGTTTTTCCGGGTGGCTTCTGTGTATGTATCAATGGCTTGCTGTGTTTTGCCGGTGCGCGCGAGGATCTCTGCTGCAGCAGCGTATATGCCCGGGTTTTCCGGATCCATTTGCCGGGCCTGGTCCAGCAGTTCCAGGGCCTTTTCCGACGCGTTTTCAAAACGGTCCACCAGTTTTGCCAGCAAAATCTTGTTTTCAGGGCTTTGCGGCGTTTTTTCAACCTGTTGCTTTACACGGTCAACCGCTAGTTCCGGATGGTTCTGGTTGATATGGATATCAGCGAGCATGGCAAGGGCCGGGCTGAAATCCGGCTGCAATGCAAGGATGGCTTCGAGGTTTTCCAAGGCTTGTTCTGTTTCTCCCCCGGCAAGCCGGGCCCGGGCGAGATGGAACAGGACCTCGATGTTGTCAGGGGCTTGGTGTTTTATTTTTTCAAAGTGCTCCAGGGCACGTTCTGTTTCCCCGCTGGCCAACAGAGCTTTTCCAAGAAGCATGGAGGCGCGCATATCGTCCGGTGCGATTTGCAGGGCTTTGCCGGCTTGTTTGATGGCTGCCGGATATTCTTTTTTCAACAGCAGATGATAAGCCATCAAGGCGCGGGCTTCCGGATTGTTCGGCGAAAATTTCAGGGCCTGGTCCACTGCGTTAAAGGAAAGATTGGTCTCTCCCATGTTCAAATTGGCGGCTGCTTTGAGATAATGCGCCTCGCCCCACCTGGGATAGTCCTGCAGAAGGCGGTCGGTTACCTGAAGCGCATCCCGGTTTTTGTTTTCCCGAATAAGGATTTTTGCCCGAACCAGATCGGCGGCCGGATGATCGGGATGTTTATCAAGAACCTGTTTCACAAGCGTTTCGGACTGTTCTGTTCTTGCTGTTTCAAAGTAGAAATCCGCCAGGTTCGCCCTGGCGTCGGCCGGGTTTTGGGCCTTTTCGATTGCAATTTGGTAAGCATTCTCGGCTTTTTTCATTTCACCCGTGCTTCGGTAGAAATTGCCGAGCAGGGTGTGAGCAAGTTCGGAATCAGGGTTGTTTTGGCACATGCTTTGCAATGTGTTTTCAGCCCGTTTCATTTCGCCCCGGCGGATGTGAAATGTGGCCAGTTCTTTGAAAACAAAAGGTTCCGGGCCGATTTCCAGTGCTTTTTCAAGGACCTGACCGGCTTCATCCATGCGTTTTAAGGCCGTCAGGATTCGCGCCTGTATCAGGTAATAGCGGCTTTCTTTGGGATTTTCTGCAAGGGCTTTTAGAATTGCATCTTCTGCGGCAGGCAGGTTTTTTTCGGTGAGTTCGATCTGGGCCAGAAGCGCCCATGCATCGGAAAGCCGGCTGTTTGTCTCAAAAATCCGTTCAAGCATCTGCCGGCTTTCCTTGGGTCGGCCTGCCTGGAGATACATTTCTGCTGTTTTAACCAGGGCATCGGTGTTTTTTGGGTCAAGGTCTGCAGCCTGCCGTAGCTGCCGGAAGGCATTGGCCGCTTCGCCGGTTTTCATGTAGGCCAGCCCGAGCTGGTGGCGGGCATCGGCAAAGTCCGGGTCGATTTGGATGGCATTGCGAAATTCGATAATCGCGGCTTTGTCATTGCCTTCGGCCTGGTATTCCAGTCCTTTGCTGTAATGGGCGGCCTTTTTTTCTTCCGGGGAGTTGCAGCCGGCAAAGTTGATAACCAAAAAAACGCAAACAAGCAAACAACAACAAAGGGAAATGCTTAATTTTTT
Source organism: Desulfobacterales bacterium (assembly GCA_018224315.1). Taxonomy (GTDB): domain Bacteria; phylum Desulfobacterota; class Desulfobacteria; order Desulfobacterales; family Desulfosalsimonadaceae; genus Desulfosalsimonas. Next base: position 2,435 of record JAGTVF010000244.1, read on the forward strand.
CATGCTTCATGGGCCTTTCATGTAAAAATGATAAAGTCCGAATTGGTTTTTCCTGTTCTGGTTTTCATTTTATCACTATAATCCGCCGCAGAAACGATGCCAATTCTTTTCGGCAATCT
>JAGTVF010000245.1 GCA_018224315.1 Desulfobacterales bacterium
CAGTGGGAGGAGGCTTCGGGTGCGGATACAGAGCAGCTCCTTTTTGATGTGTGGGCGGCCAATATCGACTGCACCATTGCCGATTCCAATATCGTGGATATCAACCGGCGTTATTACCCGGAGCTGCTTGCGCCCATCAACCTGGGCCGGGCCCAGCAGCTGGGATGGGCCATGGCGCCCAGCAGGCAGGATCTTTCCGGGGCCATTGCCAAATGGATGAAGGATTTTGAGCAGAGCGGGCAGCTGGATCATGTCCATGAAAAGTACTATGGTTTTTTTGAAGCCTTTGACTATGTGGACACCATGCAGTATCTGCGCCGGATCCAGGCGCGGTTTCCAAAGTACCGGGATTATTTCCGCCAGGCTGCGGAAAAATATGATCTGCCCTTTGATCTGCTCGCGGCCCAGGCCTACCAGGAGTCCCACTGGAATCCGCATGCAGTGAGTCCAACGGGTGTTCGGGGCATTATGATGCTGACGCTGCCAACAGCCAGGGAAATGGGGGTTTCCAATCGCCTGGACCCCAGGCAGAGCATATTTGGCGGCGCCCGATATCTGGCCCGGCTCAAAAAAAGCTTCAGCGGGGAGGTAACCGAGCCGGATCTGACATGGCTGGCCCTGGCGGCCTACAATGTGGGGCGGGGTCATTTGCACGATGCCCAGATACTGGCCCGGAAATTGGGTTTAAGTCCGCATTCATGGCGGGACCTCAAGCAGGTGTTGCCGCTGCTGGCAGACCAGCAGTATTACAAAGATTTGAAATATGGTTATGCCCGGGGATATGAACCGGTGCGCTATGTGCGAAATATCCGGGAATACCGGCATATATTGAGAAATGATCTTAACAATGCCGAAGACAATTCTCAGCAGGCCAGCAACAGATAAAATATTCACCCTATGATTCAAAGCCAAGGAGAAGCCGCAATGATTGCCGTTATCGCCAAAATTCCGGTTGTGCCGGAAAAAAAGCAGCAGGCCCTGGAAGTGATCCGGAATTTGATGAAGGAAGTGGCCAACGAGGAAGGCACCCTTTTCTACAGCGTCAATGTCAGTGACCAGGATCCCGATACCCTGGTTTTTATCGAGCGCTACAAGGACATGGATGCTGTAACCGCCCACAGCGCCACTCCTCATTTTAAGGCGTTTATGTCCAAGGTGGCTGAATTTGCCGCCGCAAAGCCCGAAATTACCCTCTATGAGGAGATTGAATCGGTTTGAGCCGGACAAGAGCGGCCCGCCGGGCCGGCCGCAAAAGCCGCAAGGCGGGGTTTAGCTGTCGCGGTTTTGCTTTACCCGCAGCAGTCCTGGGCTTTTGTGGATGTGCATGAGTGTTGAGCGCTGGCCAAGGTTTAAAAAAAGGCTTTCCAGGCGTTCAAACAACACCGGCTGGTCCGGCCAGGTAAAGGTTTTGCGTTCCTGTTCCAGGGCCTTCCACTTTTCAGCTTTGGACGGGCTGTTGGCAAATGCCTGCTGTCTGGCGGGATGACAGATAAACATTTCGCAAACAATGGGTTTGACCTGCCATGTGCACCCGTTTTGGGCCAGGAAAATGCATTTTCCCCCAGGAGAAGGAGAGCCGATGGCCTGCTCGAGCCTGTCGAGCTCGCGGGTTGTGGACTGGAGGGCATTGATGACCACATCGGCAAAAAACACGATAATGCCGTCTTTGGTGCAGCAGCCGCTGATGCCGGTTGTAAAGCATTTTTTTTCGCACACCGGCTCTATGTGGGCATTGTAGAACCGGGCGGTTTTTTGCCGGAAGTACAGGTAGTCGGTGATCTGCTTTTCAAGATCCTCAAGCGGAATTTGATGCAGATGCCGGCGTACGATTTGCAGCGCCTGGCGCTGCTCCATCTGGTAGTCGTTCATGGCGCCCCGGCCTATTTGTCTGTGATCTCAAGAATTTTTTTGGACGTATATTCTCCTGTGTCCGCCAGTGCATCTGTTGGCAGAAACCGGTGTGCGTTGGCCGAAAACAGGCAGGTCACAGAGGCCGGGAAATCCTCGTCAGCTTTATAGACAATATAGCACAAGGCGATTTTGGGAAGCGGCTGTACCACGAATGCAAAATCGCCGCTCACTTCCGGTGGTGCATCCCGGCCGCAGAGCTGATCCCGGATACCGGCACGGGCCTTATCCATATCTTCGACCCGGGCAACCAGGATCTGTTCGGTGTGCGTGGCAAATGCGCCTGAATAGGGCATGCTGCCGGGCATTTCCTTAAAAGCGCAAAACGGTTCGGCAATCATTGGCGCATCACAGGCGTTGATGGCATACAAAGAAATCAGGATGCCGAGCACAGACGGGCACTTTTGACCGTCCATGTCAATGCCGTCAGGTGAGAGGGTGCAGGTCTGGCCGAATGCCGGGAAAATAAAGCGGCTGCCCTGCTTTTCTGCGGGCAGCCTGTCGGCAAGATCGGCGGGCAGATCCGCATACAGGCGCCGGAGATTGTCAATAACGATTTTTTCATAATTGTCTGTCATCACTGGCTCCATCTTACAGGTTGATCGACAGATCCGGATGGATATGCATATATCATATTCCGGCAGCGGGATAAAGTAGAGAAGATGGCAGATGGACTGGCAGGCGCCGGTTGGCGGTGGCGGGCAAGGGCGGTATTGGAAAATGCCAAAGCCAAAATCGGCCCGGGGCCGCAAGCGTGTCAGCCCCGGGCCGATGGCAATGAGGACGTGCTTATTTTATCTTGCTTACTTTCACGAAGTTTTCCTGCAGGGCCACAGCACCGCCCACAGGGTCCCATTTTTTCAGGGCACCCGGCATGAACTTGTTGTCGGCCAGCCCCTTGCCGTAGGCACGGCTTTCCACGGGCAGCTTGTGGCCGAATCCGTGCAGCACGAACACGGCTTCCGGGTGGATAAAATCGGTCACCTTTGCCCTGATCTGCTCGGAGTAACCGTTATTTGACACATTAACGGTCTCATTGTTTTCAATATGCAGCTTTTCCGCTTCCCGGGTATTGATCCAGAGCTCGTTTTCGGGCACCAGTTCGCTCAGAACCGGATTGTTGACCGTATGGCCCTGGGTGTGCTGGGCACAGCGGCCGAAAGTGAGGCGGAAAGAGCCTTCCGGCGGGCTGTCAGCGGATTCATAAGGTTTCAGGGAGGGTATTCCCAGGTCCTCGAGCTTTTGGGATATAATTTCAAATTTCCCGCTTTTTGTGCCGAATTTTAAGTTCTCCCGGTCCTTGTAAATCGGCCCTTGGCTTAGCTTCACCATGCCTGTTTCATTGAAATCCTCAATGGAGACGCCTGTGCCCTGGAGCTGGAAATTCCAGACGTCTTCGATTTTGTCATAAGCCAGTTCGTTTATGCCCAGGCGCCGGGCCAGGCCGGAAAAGATTTCCCAGCAGGCCTTGGTGTCAAACCGGGGTTCAACCGCCCGGCGGCGCATGAAGAAATAGGGCTGGAGGGCGTTTTTGGCGGCCAGCACGCTGTCGCGTTCCAGATACGGGGACAGGGGCAGCACAACATCGGCATACCATGCCGTGTCGCACCAGGTAAAGGTTACCGATACCAGCAGATCCAGGTTGTCAAAGATCTGCCTGAGCCGGTCCGGCTCGGGATAAGCCATCAAGGGATCGTGCCGGAATGCGATATAGCCCTTTACCGGGTACGGATCTCCGGTTTCCATGGCTTCGTAGAGCAGGTGGGCCAGCCCCGGGCCCTCGTCAAAGTGAGTGTATCGCCAGCCCACGCCGTCTGCGCGTTTTTCCTTGGGCTTTTCAAAAAGGTCCTGAAAGGTTTTGAGGCCGGAATAGCCCGCATCCTTGGGTTTGTTGACAAAGGGCAGGCCGCCTTTGGCGCCGTAGGAGCCCAGCAGGGCGTTGATGATGTAAATGGAGCGGCACAAATAAAAGGTGGTGTCATACCGGGCCATCATCCATCCCGGATGCCAGAGCACGGCCGGGGCATCCTTTGCCAGCTGATGGACAAAGGAACGGATCTGGGCGGCCGGAACACCGGTTTCGGTTTCTGCCCATTCCGGTGTGTAATCCTTGGCAAAGGATTTCAACGCTTCTAAGTCCTGGATGTATTTGCTGGCAAAATCCTTGTTGTGAAGGTCTTTTGTGAGCAGCTCGTTGATGACCGCCAGGTTAAAGGCATAGTCGGTTCCCGGGCGGACCATGAAAAACCGGTCGGCCTTGGTGGCCGACACATTGGCCCGGATATCAATGACAGTCAGCCGGCAGCCTTCATTCATGGCATCGGTCAGGTCGTTGACCTCCTGGACCCCGATGGCTTCAAACACGTTTCGCATCTGCAGAATCACGTGTTTGGCGTTTCTGTAATCATAGGCCACATCCTTGCGACCTGCGCCGCTGACGGATTTGGCCGCATGCTGGACATTTCGGGCGCAGGAGGAATCATGGTTGACATAGTTGGGCGATCCCAGGCCCCTTAAAAACGCCCGGTGGAAATCCCGAAACGGTCCGCCCCGGTCGGATAAAGCCACGCCCCGGGGCCCGTATTGATGCACCACTTTTTGTAACTTCTCTGCTGTGTAGTCCAGTGCCTCTTCCCAGCTGACTTTGCGCCACTTGCCCTCACCCCGCTGACCGTCGCGGATCATGGGATGGCGTATGCGTTCATTATCATTGATCAGGGCTTTTCCGGCCACACCCCGTGCGCAAAGGGAGGTTTTCATTCCCGGGGCATTGGGGTTGCCATGAAGAAACCGGATGTTGCTGTTTTCCACTTCCGCCACCATGGGACATCGAACCGTGCACATCCCGCAGATTGTGTAAACGTTCTCTGTTGTCATATCCATTGTCTCCTTTTGTCCATAAAACCGCAAACGCTCAAATTTTTCAGTATGTCATCCTTCCTGAAGGATTTCACTGTCATAAATTTCCTCAAGCCGGCGTTTGTGCCTGAGTTCCTCTTCGGCCAGAAACGAAAACAGCTTTTCGGATTTTTCGCTGGCGCACCGGCCTTTCCAGGCTTCATAAAAGGCATGCGCCTTTTCCTCTTTTTTCATGGCCATGGCAAGGGCTTCCTGGTAACTGATATCCGGTGAAAACCGGACATCGATCATAAAATCGCTTAAGTGCAGGTCCCTGACATTGCCGTGTTCATCCAGATCGGAAAAAGGTTTTTCCGCACTCAGGTCCAGGTCCGCCAAAAGCTGGCGGTGCCGCTGTTCTTCCTCGGCCATTTCCTGGAAAAATTCTTTAATGCCTTTGTTTTTGGTATATTTTTCACAGTCACGGTAAAAATCCCGGGCCTTTTCCTCCCGGCTGATGGCAAATGCCACCACATCGTGCATGGATCTGCAGCTGACCTCTGTCATGATTTCCTCCGGTGTTACATCTTTTTTATGCGCGAGGCGCTTTTTACCCGGTCGGACAACAGTTTCGCGCATGTTGGACAGTATCGGTGATGCTCTTTGACGTGTGGATGATCATCGGTTCTGTCCTCCACCCGGCTCATGAATTTTGGTGTGGCAAAATAACGGCCGCAGGCCTCACATTGCAGCAGCGGGTTTTGACCAATCACCTCATCGCGGATGGAAATGATGCGAAGACCGCTTTCATCCTTCTGATGGATCACGCCCGTGGGGCAAATATTGACGCAGGTGCCGCAGCCGATACATTGGTTTTCGGGCCTGGGAACAACGTATACGACCCCGTTTCGTTTTTCCATCTTTAAGGCGTCCGCGCCCACCAGCTCCTTGCAGGCGCGCACGCAGAGCCGGCACCGGATGCATTCATCCGGCGGTGAGCCCATGTCAATGCCGTGTTTTTCCGCCAGTTTCCATATTGCCGGTGCTTCGGGCGCATATTTGGCAAGATTTCGAAAGGCCGTGGTGCGTGCTTTTTGCACGCGCTCACTGTCCGTGATGACTTCCATGCCTTCAGCCGGCTTGACAATGCAGGAAAGCTTCACCTGGGAAGGCTTGCCCGGCACCATCACTTCCACGGCACAGAGCTTGCAGGTCCCGGCAGGAGAAAGGGCCGGATGGTAGCATAGCGCCGGAACCTCGATGCCCTGTTTGCGAAGGAGGTCGATGAGTCGTTTTTCCGGATCGGCCTGGATTTTCTGGTTATTGACGGTGATTTCAACCATTGTTTTTTTCCCCGCAGATGCGTGCCTATTGTTCAATGATGCGCAGGCAGTCCTGGGGCAGCCGGTGCGTGCCTTTTTCATCCAGGCTTACCTCGATCAAGGCATCCGGGTCGTTTTTACTGACATCCGGATCCGTGATAATGCCGTGCAGCCCGATAAATGCCTCCATGTAATCTTCCCAGCTTTCATCGGTGGAGCGTTGAAAAATTTCCACTTTCTGGCCCTGTCGAAATGTCATGATCCGTACCTCCTGACGGGATTGCGCGCATTTTGCCGAGTTGACTATCTGGGCGGCGGCGTGATTTCCGCATGCTGCCCGCCGCTTTGGCGCCTGGCACATTCCAGGCATATGCGTCGGCCGTTTGACGTGGGGCTGACATCCCGCACGCGTTTGACAATATAATCATGGTATCGGGCCGGGCCGAGCACGGCACCGCAGACTTCGCAGTATTCAAGCTGCAGACGGTTGAGCACGGTCCCGCATAAAGAAAGCTCCCGGTAGCCGTCGCGGTCTGTCATCTGCATGGCACCGGTGGGGCAGTTGGTGGCACAGGCACCGCATGCGATGCAGCGTTCGGCGGTGATGCGCAGATCCGTGGCACCGGGGTTGTCAAAATCCATGTATCCCAGGCAGAGCGCTTCAATTCCCATTTTGTCCCGGCAGATTTCCACGCACCGGCCGCACCGGATGCAGATGTCACAGCGCAGGCATCTTTTGGACTCTTCATGGGCCTGCTGCTCATCGAATCCCAGGTGAACCTGCTGAAACGTAATGCGCCGCCGCTCATTGCTTAATTGGCGCATTTTCGGCCGGTCCAGGTCCATTTTCAAAGAAGCGGGCATGTCAAAGTGCGGCAGGCGCCTGCGGCGGACCGGAACCCGCGGAAGGGCGGGCTGGGCAATGCCTTCAAAGTGACGGTGGATGGCCGAGGCGGCCTTTTTGCCGCCGGCAATGGCTTCCACCACGGTTGCCGGGCCGGTAACCGCATCGCCAACAGCAAAAACGCCCTGCTGGTTGGTTTGCATGGTCACTGTGTGGACCCGGATGGTATTGCGCCGGGTCCAGTCCACCTCTTCCAGCGCCTCAAGGCCCTCGGGCCGGATTTCCTGGCCGATGGCCGGGACAATAACGTCGGCTTCAATGACGTGCTCGCTTCCCTCCACCGGGACCGGGCGCCGGCGGCCGGATTCATCCGGTTCGCTTAGTTCGGCACGCACGCAAACAATGCCGGTGGCACGGCCGTCGGCTCCCTGGACCTGCTTGGGAATGGTCAGGTATGAAAAGCCCACGCCTTCTTCTTCTGCTTCCACCACTTCCTGGTGATGGGCCGGCATCTGGTCATGGGTCCGCCGGTAAAGAACGGTCACCCTTTCGCAGCCCAGGCGCAGGCAGGTGCGGGCCGCATCAATGGCCACGTTGCCGCCGCCGACCACGGCCACTTTTTTGCCGGGCCGCCGGTGATCGCCAAGGCTGACGCGCCGCAGAAACGCCAC
>JAGTVF010000246.1 GCA_018224315.1 Desulfobacterales bacterium
AAGGTCCTGTTTTTGGTTGTTTGACTGATTTAAACAATTTTGTGGCGTGTTTGTGCGGTATGGTTATTATTTAGACTGTTCCGTTACGTAATTGATGTATCTTCTGCATCAATAGCATCGATCAGAGACGCTAACTGGTCGGCGGGCACATGAATAACTCAATCCACGGAGAAAAACATGGCCATGACCCAAAATGAAGACCGAATATGCATTAATACCATCCGGATGCTGGCCGTAGACGCGGTTGAAAGGGCCCGATCCGGGCATCCCGGAATGCCCATGGGAGCGGCCCCAATGGCCTATGTCCTGTGGACCCGCTTTCTGCGCCATAGTCCGGCTAATCCCGCATGGCCGGACCGGGACCGGTTTGTTCTTTCCGCGGGCCACGGATCCATGCTGCTCTACAGCCTTTTGCACCTGACCGGCTATGATCTGCCCATAGAGGAACTCAAACAGTTCCGGCAATGGGGCAGCAAAACACCCGGGCACCCGGAATCCTGTCTCACTCCGGGGGTGGAGACCACTACGGGTCCGCTGGGACAGGGGGTTGCAAACGGGGTGGGCTTTGCCATTGCAGAACGCTTTCTCTCCGCGCGCTTTAACCGCCCGAATCATGAAATCGTCAATCATTACACCTATGTCATCTGCAGCGACGGCGATCTTATGGAAGGACTCTCCCATGAAGCCCCATCCCTGGCCGGCCACCTGAGGCTGGGCAAGCTGATCTGTTTGTATGATGACAACCGCTTTTTTCGAGGGTTTTGTGGGAAAAGCTTTCCATATGGTGGGTGGATGAACGATGTGTTTCCTTTGACAGCCCAAAGAGCAATTACGGCAATGCCAGAGACATTGTTTTTATGGTCTCAGGGCGACAAAAAGCCAGTGTGGTCAAAGCGGCAGTGGACCTGTCCGGCCCCCGGCTTCCGGTGCACATGATCCGGCCCCATGCCGGAAGAATCACCTGGATCGTAGACAGGGATGCGGCTGAATTGATTTAAAGGAACCTAAATGAAAAACCCGGAGGCAGTATGGCAAAGCAATACGATTATGACATCGGTATTATCGGCGGCGGGGCGGCGGGGCTGACAACGGCTTCGGGGGCGGCCCAGCTCGGGGCCAAAACCCTTTTGATTGAAAAAGAAAAAGATCTTGGCGGCGACTGTCTGCATTTCGGGTGCGTGCCCAGCAAGACCCTGATTAACTCGGCGAGGGCATACCATACCATTGTCAATGCCGGAAAACATGGACTGCCGGACGTGGATGCGCCGCCCGTGGATTTTGCCGGCATCCGAAACCGGATAAAAAATGTCATTTCCACGATTCAAGAGCATGATTCCGAAGAGCGCTTTTGCGGGCTCGGGGCAAAGGTTGAATTCGGCTCCCCGGAATTTGTGGACGAATATTCGGTTTCCTTAAACGGCAATACCGTGTCTGCCAAAAAATGGCTCATTGCCACCGGCTCTTCCCCGGGCGCACCCCCGGTGCCCGGGCTGGAGCAGGCCGGCTATATCACCAACCGGGAAATCTTTTCCCTGGAAAAACTGCCGGCATCCATGGCGATTATCGGCGGCGGCCCCATTGCCGTGGAAATGGGGCAGGCATTTTCACGGCTGGGCACACAGGTGACCATTATTGAAGGGGCCGATCAGATCCTGGGCAAGGAAGACAAGGATCTGGCAGACGAACTAAAGGGCCTGCTTGCCTCCCCGAACCTGACTCTTCATCTCAACTCCAAAATTTTATCCGCAAAAGATTCGGGCGGCAAAAAGGAAGTGGTGTTTGAAAATGCCAGTGGCGAGGAAAAACAGGTCCAGGCCGAAACCCTTCTGGTGGCAGCCGGAAGAACGCCCAACATCGAGGGACTTTCCCTTGAAAAGGCCGGGGTCGATTTTACCGGCCGGGGCATTACGGTGGACGCCCGGATGCGCACTTCCCAGAAACACATTTTTGCCGCAGGCGATGTCACCGGATCGTTTTTGTTCACCCATGCCGCGGGATACGAGGGCTCCATCGTGATTGCAAATGCCGTCTTCCGCCTGCCCAGAAAAGCCGATTATACGTTTCTGCCCTGGTGTACCTATACCGATCCCGAGCTGGCCAGTATCGGCATGAATGAGAAAAGCGCAAAACAAGCAGGCATATCTTACTCGGTATGGCGCGAGGATTTCAAAGACAACGACCGGAGCCTGGCCATGGGCAACACGGCCGGACAAATCAAGATGATCTTGGATGAAAAGGAAAACCTCATGGGCGTCCAGATCCTCGGGCCCAATGCAGGTGATCTGATAAACGAGTGGGTTGCGGTGTTAGCCGGCCGGGTCAAATTGTCCACCCTGGCTTCTGCGGTTCACCCTTATCCCACCCTGGGCGAGATCAACAAGCGCGTGGCCGGCGCATACCTGAGCCCGAAAATTTTTTCCGACCGCATCAAAAAAGGGCTGAAATTCTTCTTTGCCTTAAAGGGCAGAGCCTGTGGAAAAGACAGTGCATAGCCCGGGCTGCGCCCGCATGAAACATCCTCAGATTGCCGGTGCCCGGCACGGGAAGGCAGGATTTTATGAACAGAAAAAACACTTCAACCCATGTATTTCCGGCAAAGGTAAGCCCTGATGACGCAAGCGAAATCCAGGGGGAATCTTTGGCGCCAAACCAACTGGAGCCTTGCACTGTGGTGGTTATCGGGGCTTCGGGTGACCTGGCGCACCGGAAAATCATTCCATCGCTTTTCAACCTGTACCAAAACAACACCCTGCCGGAGCCGTTTTTAATCGTCGGCTGCAGCCGGACAAAAATGGATGACCAGGCTTTTCGCAGTAAAATGAGCGGCGCAATAGACAGCAAGGCCGAACAGGACCCCAAAAAACGCGACAATTTTTTGCAGTCGCTTTTCTACCGTTCCATTGAGTATGACAATGCCG
>JAGTVF010000247.1 GCA_018224315.1 Desulfobacterales bacterium
AAGCCGGCGTTGAGACCGATTCCCGGGGCTTTGTCAAGGTGGATGCCAGTTATCGCACCACTGTCCCCAATATTTATGCCATCGGCGATCTCATTGGCCAGCCCATGCTGGCCCACAAGGCCTCGGCAGAGGGGCGGGCCGCAGTGGAAATCATGGCCGGAAAACCCGGCGAGGTCAATTACGACGCGGTGCCCATGATCATCTACACCTTTCCCGAGGCCGCGGCAGCGGGCCGGACCGAAGAGCAGTTAAAACAACAGGGCGTTGACTACTGCACCGGCACCTTTCCGCTCACAGGCGCCGGCCGGGCCCGGTGCATGGGCGAAACCGAAGGCATGGTCAAGGTGCTGTCCCACAAAAAAACCGACCGGATCCTGGGGGTGCACATCATCGCCCCGCGCGCTTCGGATATGATTGCAGAAGCCGTGCTGGCCATTGAATTCGGTGCGTCTTCAGAAGACATCGGCCGGATCATGCACGGCCATCCGACATTTGCCGAGGCCCTGCAGGAAGCCGCATTGGTGACCCAGCAGTGTTCCATATACTCTGGATAAAACAGGCTCGCCGGTTTTTCCGGGCCCGGGGAAAAACCTGGCGCCTAAACCGGGCTGCTGTCACGGCAAGGGCAGATCACAGCAGCCTTTTTCAGGCAGTCCGGTTTGGCCCGTGAGATAAATGTCTACCTGCCGGGCGGCCTCGCGTCCCTCGGAAATGGCCCAGACAATGAGAGACTGGCCACGGTTGGCATCACCGGCGCAAAAAATGCCGGGCCGGCTGGTCATGTAACGGTCGTTTGTGGCAATTGTTCCGTGTGGATCTGTTTCAAGGACCAGTTCTGCTGCAATGGAATCGGTTTCCGGGCCGGTAAACCCGATGGCAATAAGGGCCAGATCCGCCGGCCACCTGCGCTCGGTGCCGGGCAATTCCTCGATTTGCAAAGGGCCCCCGGGCTGGCGGGTTGTGCGCACATCCACGGTTATCAACTCCTTTAGCACCCCATTTTCCCCGGCAAACGCCCTGGTCAGAATATTCCAGTAACGGCTTCCGCCTTCTTCATGGGACGAGCTGGTTCTCAGCCGTGCGGGATAATAGGGCCAGGGCTGGTTTTCCGGACGGCCTTCAGGGGGCTTGTCTGCGGCCTCGAAACTGGTCACGGATCGTGCTTTCTGGCGATGGCATGTGCCCACGCAGTCGCTTCCGGTATCGCCGCCCCCGATGACGATGACATCCTTTCCCCTGGCGCTGATGGGTGCAATTCCCATGGCCTCCGGATCATCTCCTGCATTGATGCGATTTTGCCGGGTGAGAAAGTCCATGGCAAAGCAGACGCCCTCAAGATGTCTTCCGGGCAGGGGCAGATCCCGGGGCACGGTTGCACCGATGCACAATACAGCGGCATCAAAATCCTTCAGATCCCGGCCGCCCAGGTTCCGTCCCAGCCACGCATTTGTCTGAAACCGGATGCCTTCCTGTTCAAGGATTTTTAACCGCCGGTCAAGGATGTGTTTTTCCATCTTGAAATCCGGAATACCATAACGCAGCAGCCCGCCGATGCGATCTGCCCGCTCGAAAACCGTTACCCGGTGCCCGGCGCGGTTGAGCTGCTGGGCACAGGCCAGCCCGGACGGTCCTGAGCCGATTACCGCCACTGTCTTTCCGGTTCTGCGCAGCGGCAGCACGGGCCGGACCCATCCGCGGGCAAAAGCGTTCTCGATGATTTCCTTTTCAATCTGCTCTATGGTCACGGCAGGCTCATTTATCGACAACACGCAGGCCTCTTCACAGGGTGCGGGACAAAGCCGGCCCGTGAATTCGGCAAAGTTGTTGGTTGCCTCAAGCCGCTGGAAAGCCTGCAGCCAGTGGTTTGCGTAAACCGCATCGTTCCACTCCGGGATCAGGTTGCCCAGAGGACAGCCGGAAATACAGGTGGGCACCCCGCAGTCCATGCAGCGCGCGGCCTGTTTTCTCAGCTCCTCTTGGGCAAAAGGCAGATAAATCTCCCGGAAGTCGTTGATGCGCACACCAGCCGGTCTTCTGACCGAAAGTCTGCGCTCATATTGCTTAAATCCGTTCGGGTCGGCCATGATTGCGCCCCTCTTATGGTTCCGCCGGATTCACGCAGCCGAATCGGTCGGCGCGCTCAGGGCTTTTTTAAATTCAGTTGGCATAATCTTTACAAACCCCGGCAGCATCTGGTCCCAATTGGTAAGCACACGGGCGGCAACCGGGCTCAGGGTGGTTTCATGGTGTTTTTGGACAAGCCCCTTTAATTCATCAACATCCTTCTGATCCACCACGGCTTCTATCTCGATCATCTCTTTGTTGCATCTGTATCTGGCAAAGTCGCCCTGCTCATCGAGGATATAGGCAATGCCGCCGCTCATGCCCGCAGCCGTGTTCCGGCCCGTTGGCCCGAGAATCACAACCCTGCCGCCGGTCATGTATTCGCATGCATGGTCGCCGACGCCCTCCACAACCGCATGAACCCCGCTGTTGCGCACGCAGAACCGTTCACCCGCCATGCCGCGGATGAAGGCCTCGCCCGAAGTTGCGCCGTAAAAGGCCACATTGCCGATAATAACATTTTCCTCTGCCGCAAACCCGGCCTTCTCATCCGGGCGGATAATCAGCCTGGCTCCTGAAAGCCCTTTTCCGAAGTAATCGTTGGCATCCCCCCTTATAAAGGCGGTCATACCTCTGCCGGCAAACGCAAAAAAACTCTGACCGGCAGATCCCCGGCAATGCAGGGTGACGGTATCATCTGGCAGGCCGGCTTCACCGTATCTGTGTGCGATCTTACTGCTCAGACGTGTTCCCACACTCCTGTGAACATTTCTCAGATCAACGCTGATGTTGACAGGAGTTTGATTTTCCAGGGCCGGCACGGCACCGGCCAAAACAATGTCATCAGCGCTTTGGTCTGAAGGCCGGGTTGTGATCTCACCGCAATGCTCCATTATATGCACGGGTGTCTGCACCCGGGCGACAATATCGGACAGATCCACGCCCCGGGCCCTGAAATGGCCGAGCGCAGGGGTGAAATCGAGCAGGTCGGCGCGTCCGGTCATGTCGGCAACGCGCCTGAATCCGAGCCTGGCCATGATATGCCGGAGATCCTCGGCAATAAAGCGCATCAGATTGATCACATGCTCGGGTTTTCCGGTGAATTTTTTGCGCAAATCCGGATCCTGGGTGGCGATACCCACGGGGCAGGTGTTTAAATGGCAGACCCGCATCATGATACAGCCCAGGGCCGCAAGGGCCAGTGTACCGAATCCGAACTCCTCGGCCCCCAGAAGACATGCAACCGCCACATCCCGGCCGGTTTTGAGCTGACCATCGCATTCAAGCACCGACCGGCTGCGAAGTCCGTTAACAACCAGGGCCTGGTGTGCCTCGGGAAGCCCGAGCTCCCAGGGCACCCCTGAATAGCGGATCGAACCCTGAAGGGCCGCGCCTGTTCCGCCGGCATCACCGCTGATCAGAACGCAGTCCGCACCGCCTTTTACCACACCGGCGGCAATGGTGCCCACCCCTGTGGCAGAGACCAGTTTGACACTGATGCGGGCTTCGGCGTTGGCCCGCTTCAGGTCGAAGATTAACTGGGACAGATCCTCTATGGAATAAATGTCATGATGGGGCGGCGGCGATATCAATCCGACATAAGGCGTGCTGTGGCGTGTCTTTGCAATCCAGGGATAGACCTTGAAGGCGGGAAGCTGGCCGCCTTCGCCCGGCTTGGCCCCCTGGGCCATTTTGATCTGCAGTTCCCGGGCGTTTACCAGGTAGGCGGCAGTGACCCCGAATCGGCCCGAAGCCACCTGCTTGATTGCGCTGTTTCTCCAGTCCCCGTTTTCATCCGGGAAAAACCGGTCCGCATCCTCTCCTCCTTCTCCGCTGTTGCTGCGGCCGCCGATGCGGTTCATGGCGATGGCCAGAGTCTCATGGGCCTCTTTGCTGATTGCCCCGTATGACATGGCCCCTGTCTTGAAGCGTTTGACAATCTCGGTCCAGGGCTCTACTTCCTCTATGGCCACGGATTTTGTGGAAGGCCTGAAGTCAATCAGGCCCCGCAGCAGCCCCTCGGTGCGGTTTTGCCCGTTGACCCCGTCGGCATATTGCTGCCAGCTCTGCCGGTCGTTGCTCAAAACGGCCCGCCGGAACCGGGCAAGCATGGCGGGATTGTACTGGTGAACCTCTCCGTCCCTGCGCCACTTATACCGTCCTCCGGACGGCAGCATCCGGGCACCGGATGTACCCGAAAAGTTAAAAGCCATCTCGTGACGGGCCTGTATGTCTGCTGCCAGAACCTCCAGGTCCGCACCTTTAATGCGGCTGCTCGTGTCTGTGAAAAACCGGTCCACCAGATCGAACGACAACCCGAGACATTCAAAAATCTGGGCGCCCTGGTAGCTTTGCAAAGTGGAAATCCCGATTTTGGACATGACTTTCAAAATGCCAGATTCCAAGGCGTGAATGTAATTTTTGACAGCCACGGAGCCGCCGGCGGCATCGGGCATCTCATTTTCGCCCGGATTTTCGACGATTTCCAGGGCAAGGTAGGGATAAACCGCACCCGCACCAAAGCCAATCAGACAGCAGAAATGATGAACCTCCCGGGGTTCCGCGCTTTCCACCACAAGGCCGCAGCGGGTGCGCAGGCCTTCACGGATGAGAAAATGATGAACGCAGGCCGTGGCCAGAAGCGCCGGTATCGGGGCCTTGCCGGCGCCCGCACCGCGATCCGACAAAATCAGGATCGTGGCCCCGTTGTCAACTGCCCGGGCGGCTTTACGGCAAAGTGTATTTAAGGCCTCTTCCAGCCCCGGGCCTCCGGCCTTGGACGCACAGGTCATCTCAAGTGTGGTCGAACGAATGCCGCAAAGATCTGCACCGCGCACCAGGGCCATCTGAGCCCCGGAAAGAACAGGGCTTTGGAGCCTGAGCTGGCGGCAGTTTGCAGGTGAATCCCCGAGCAGATTGCCCTGGGCCCCGAGATAAACATCCAGGCAGGTCACCAGAGATTCGCGAATGGCATCCAGAGGCGGGTTTGTCACCTGGGCAAAGAGCTGTTTGAAATAATCATAGACAAGCCGGGGTTTTCCGGAAAGTACTGCCGGCGGGATATCGTCTCCCATGGAACCCACGGCCTCCTTGCCGTCTGCGGCCATGGGCCGGAGAATCACCTGGAGGTCTTCGAGGGTGTAGCCGAACAAAAGCATCCGCTGCCATGGGGCAAGCCGTGCGACCTCATCGGTTTCGGGCTTTCCGGGCCCGGTGGTTTCAGCCAGTCTGTCCAGGGTTACCAGATTGTCATTGAGCCATCTCCGATAGGGTTTGGCCGTGCAGAGTTCCGCCTTGATCTCCTGGTCATCAACGATGCGGCCGGCTTCCAGATCCACCAGAAACATCCGGCCTGGCTCAACACGGCCCTTTTGCTTTACCTGCCCGGGTTCCACGGCCAGGGCCCCGGATTCCGAGGCCATGACCGCAAGACCGTCGCGGGTTATGGTGTAGCGGCAAGGGCGCAGGCCGTTTCGGTCCAAAACCGCCCCTGCCACACGCCCGTCACTGAAGACAGCCGCCGCCGGACCGTCCCATGGTTCCATGAGACAGGCATGATATTCATAAAATGCCCGCTTTTGCTCAGACATGGTCTCATGCTGCTGCCACGGCTCGGGAATCAGCATCATGATGCAATGGGGCAGACTGCGGCCGGTGTGATAAAGCAGCTCCACAAGGCTGTCAAGGCAGGCCGAATCACTGAGGCCGGGCTCAATGACCGGCAGCAGTTCTTCAAGTCTGCTGCCGAAATACCCGGAGGAAAAATGCGCCTGCCTGGATCGGATCCAGTTGATATTGCCGCGCAGGGAGTTGATCTCGCCGTTGTGGGCAACAAAGCGGAACGGATGGGCCAGGGACCATGACGGCAGGGTGTTTGTGCTGTATCTCTGGTGAATCATGGCCATGGCGCTTTCCATAGCCGAATCGAGCAGATCTGGAAAATAATCCCGGAGCTGTCGGGCCACAAACATGCCCTTGTAAACAAGGGTGCGGCAGGAAAGGCTGGGAATATGGAAAACGCCTTGTCCGGGGCGGCCGGTTCCGGCTGCCGCCTTTTCGGCATTGCGCCGGATCAGATAGAGAATCCTTTCAAAATGCTCCCGGCTTCCGACGGTTTTGTCCCGGCCGACAAATACCTGATGGATTTCCGGTTCCGCGTAACGTGAAAGAGGCCCGAGCACACGGCTTGCCACGGGCACTTTTCGCCAGCCGATAATCTGCTGGCCCTGCCTTCGGGCCGCAGCCTCCATTTTGTTGATGCACAATTGCCGCTGCTGCAAATCAGCCGGCAGAAAAACCAACCCGGCTCCGTAAAAACCCGGACCCGGCAGTTCAAAGCCCTCCTGCCTGCAGGCGTTTCGAAGAAACCGGTCCGGCATCTGGAGCATAATGCCGGCGCCGTCTCCGGTGTAGGCATCACAGGCCTGAGCCCCGCGATGGGACAGATTCAAAAGAACTTCCAGCCCCTTTTCCACGACATCGTGGGAGGGATTGCCGTTTAAACGGCATACAAATCCAACCCCGCAGGCATCACGGGCGGAACCGGGGAGATTAAGGCCTTGGGCTTTTGGCCCGGCCCCCGGAAAAACCGATTTGCTGTTCATCTTCAGTCCTTGTATCTGCGGCAAACTTGAAAATCGCTCAGTTTGGGTTTTATTTGCAACACCTTCCAGGGCGCATGCCGGCTCAGGGAAGCAGGCCGGCTGTCATGGATTCGGCCAGGACGATCATGTAGCCGGGCCAGAGGCCGCCTGCAACCATAAGAAAAATCATTGCACCAGCAAGGCACTTCAGGGGTACGGACAAGGCCACTTCCCTGGGCCGGCCTTCAGACTCGGTGTAGTAAGCGGCCTTTAACACCAGCAGATAGTAATAAAGCGATATCACCACGTTAAACATTGCGACAATCACCAGCCACAGCAGTCCCTGGTCCATGGCGGCCCTAAAGACAAGCAGTTTTGCCGTAAAACCGATGGTGGGCGGAATGCCGGCCAGGCCGAAAAGGGCCAGCAGCAGGGCCAGGGCCAGCACCGGCGCCCGGTGGTGCAGACCGGCAAGGGCCTCTGTGTCGATGTTTCTGCCGCCGTCCGAAGCCTTGACCACCACCATGAAACAGACAAATTTCATCACCATCAGCGACAGGCCGTAAAATACCGCGCCTGCATAGCCCATGGCGTTTGCGCTCAAAATCCCGATCATCACGTAGCCGGCATGGGCCACACTGGAAAAGGCCAGAAGCCGCTTGATATCCTTCTGGATCAGGGCCGCAAGATTGCCCGCGGTCATAGAAGCAACAGAGACGAAAATCAGCACCCAGGCTACCCGGTCACCCTGTCCCCCGGTCAGGGCGATCATGCGCACCAGAATGGCAATGGCAGCAACCTTTGAGGCCGTGGCAATGTATGCCGACACCTGGTGGGGGGCGGCCTCATAAGCGTCAGGGGCCCAGAAATGAAAAGGAAAAACCGCAAGCTTGAAAAAAAATCCGGACAACGACAAAACAAAACCGGTAAAAACCAGGGGCTCATGGATTCTTGCCGGCACCTGGTGCATGAGCTCGGCCATGTGGGCCGATCCAAACGCGCCGTAAACCAGGGCGAATCCAAAAAGCATCACCGCAGATGCAGCCGCGCCCATGACAAAATACTGGAATGCCGGTTTTACCCTTTGGGAAGATCCCCGGCGAAGATAGACCAGCACATAAAGGCTGTAGGAAGAAATCTCAAGGGAGATATAGAGGGTCAGCAGATGCACGCTGCTTGCCAGCAGCATCATGGCAAGGGTGCACAGGCAAAGCAGCAGGTAAAATTCACTGTGCCGGGTCTCATCCACCCCCGAAAGATCGGCGCAAAGACATACCACAAGAAAGAATCCGGAATAGATAAGGACCTTAAACACCTGGGAGTAAAGGTCCACCCGGTAGACCCCCTCAAAGATAAGGCCTTCAAAACCCGCACTGCAGACCGTCAGCACAAGACCCGCCGCAGACAGGACCATGGCTGCGGCATAATCCCGGCCGGGACGGGCCCGGCCCAGGCAGAAAAAGAAAAATACGCCTGCTGCAGCCAGTGTATAGAGTTCGGGAATAAACAGGATCCAGTCTGTCATGGCCATACGCTCATCAATTTCGTCAAAAGGGTCTCAACGATTTCGGGGCCGGCATGCCCGATTGCCGGGCCCAGGGAATGAATCAACGGAACCGAGGCGGTCTGGATCAGGTCATACATGAGAAAGGGCATCAGACCGAAAAACACGATGGCCGCGGCCAGCACCGCCCGGGGAATGCCCATGGCAAAGCGCATGTCCTTTAAATGCGCCCAGCGCGGGCTCAGGGGCCCAAAGCAGGTATTGCGCACAACCCGGAGCATGAACAGGGCGTTTACCACCAGAACCCCAACGGATATAACCGCCAGTGCCGGATAAACCCGGAAGGCCGCGATAAAAACCAGCAGTTCGGCCCAGAAGCTGGCCAGACCGGGAACACCGATGCCGGCAAGCGCGGCAATGATAAAATAGCTGCTGGCCGCAGGCATCACCGCCGAAAGTCCGCCGAGTTCGCCGATCTCCCGGGTATGGGTGCGGTCATAGATATGCCCCACAGCCGAGAAAAACAAGGCGGTCATGATCCCGTGGGCAAACATCTGAAACACCGCCCCGTTAACGCCGTCCACTGTCATGGTGGCAAAGCCGAGACCCACGATTCCCATGTGGGAGACACTGGAATAGCCGATCACAAACTTGAGATCCGTCTGGCGAAGGCCCACCATGACCCCGTAGACAATGCCGATGACCGCCAAAACCGCCATCAGCGGCGACCAGTACATCCAGCCCGCCGGGCACAGAAACATGCCGATGCGCAGGATGCCAAAAGCCCCGATTTTCATCAGCACGCCCGCATGCAGCATGCTCACTGCCGTGGGCGCGGCCACGTGGCCCGTGGGCGACCAGGAGTGAAAGGGCCAGACCCCGGCCAGAATCCCGAATCCGATATAAAACAGCAAAAAAGCGGTTTTCTGCTCGAATCCGGAAAAGGACGCATTTTCCAGCAAAGCGGGAACGGAGAAGGTCTCCAGACCGGATACAGCAGCCAGATAAATGATGCCGGGCAAAATCAGAGCACTTCCGGCCAAAAGATACAGGGTCAGCTTCATGGCCCCGTATTCCCGGTCGCTGCTGCCCCAGATCACAATAAGCAGATACATGGGAAGAAGCGAGACATCAAACCAAACAAAAATAAAAAACAGATCAAGGGCCATGAACATGCCGTAAACACCCAGGACCAGGAGGATAAACAGGGCGAAAAATTCCTTTACCCGATAGTCGAGCTCCCACATGGAAACAACCCCGGTGAAAAACACAATCCCGGTGAGCAGCAGCATGGGTGCGGCAAATCCGTCTATGCCGTTTAAATAGGAAATGCCCATGGAGGGGATCCAGTCCAGGCGCTCCACAAACTGCATGCCCCCCGCCCCACGGTCATATGCAACAAACAAAAAAACCGACAAAGCCAGGGCTGCAGCCGAACACGCCGCACTGACCCATTTGACCGCTGCATTGCTGTTTTTGGGCAGCACCAGCACCAGTGCCAGCCCGCATGCGCATATCAGCAGGATCGTGCTCAAAAAGGGAAATTGTGCGGCATGCATCTGCATGTTAACCACTTCCTTTTAAACAACGAGCAAAATGAGAATCAATCCAAACATCACGGCAAACGCCGCCATCAATTTCGGCTGGATCATGGCCCGCTGCCATCCCGCAGCCATGCGGCCGAAGAAAACAACCCCGCCGGTGATCATGGTCAAAGCCCCTTCGATGACCTTATTTTCAAAGCGCCGGCAGCCTTCGGCAATGCCGCGGTCCAAAAGCCGGCCGGTGATCCAGGCGTAAACATGATCCAAATACCAGCGCCGGGCAAAAAGACGGCCCACAGGCCCGATTTTCTCAGCAAACCCCACCTGGTCAGATGCATTGGACCCAAATTGCATCCACGCGGCAACAATTCCGGCCACAGCCAGAACCGGAGAGGCAATATGGGCCAGAGAAGCCAAATGCCCCTCCTGGGCATGTCCGCCGTGGATACGGATAAAATCCTCAAAGCCTTGTGCAAAAAATCCCGCCGCAAGGGTGAAGACAGTCAGAAGCCCCAGCACCGCGTACATGACCGCATTGGCGGACACAGACCCGTGCCGGGCGCCTGGGCCGCCGGCCGCCTCGGTGCGGGGAAACAGGATGATAAAAATCAGACGAAACGTATAATGTGCGGTCAGAAAAACCCCGGCAAGCCCGCAAAACAGCCACAGGCGATTGTCTGCCCCCGCCAGTGCGCCCATGACCGCCTCTTTGCTGAAAAATCCGGAAAACGGCCAAATGCCGGCAAGGGCCAGTGCGCCGGCTGTCATGCAGACCATGGCGGCTTTCATGCGGCGTGCCCCGGCACGACCCAGTTCAAACATGTCATTTGTTTCATGGGCATGGATCAAAACCCCGGCACACAAAAACAACAGCGCCTTGAACCCGGCATGGGTGGTGAGGTGAAATATCCCGGCCGCATATCCGCCCGCAGCCAGGGCCATGATCATAAACCCAAGCTGGCTGATGGTGGAATAGGCCCACACCTGCTTGATGTCCCGGCTCACCATGGCCATGGTGGCTGAAAGGAGCATGCTTAGGGTACCCACTGCCATCGCCGCGGCCATGGCAAGATCGGACTGACTGAAAAAACCAAACAGCCGGGCCATCAGAAACACCCCGGCTGCCACCATTGTGGCCGAATGCAGCAGCGCGCTGACCGGCGTGGGCCCTTCCATGGCATCGGGCAGCCAGGTCATGAGGGGAAATTGCGCGCTTTTGCCCATGATGCCCCCGAACACCAGCAGGGCGGCTGCGGTGGTCATGGCACTGGAAAGCCCGTGTGCCCCGCTGTTTAACTCCAGAATGCTCAATGTGCCGCCCCATACCAGCAGAATCAGCCAGCCCCAGAAAAACAGGGTGTCGCCGGCCCGGGTCATGATAAACGCCTTTTTTCCGGCCCGGGTGGCGGAAAACTTTTCAAACCAGAAACCAATGAGCAGATAAGAAGAGAGCCCCACCAGCTCCCAGAAGATAAAAACCTGGACAATATTGGGGGCAAGCACCAAACCGAACATGGCCCAGGAAAACAGGGACATGAACCCGAAATACCGGCCATAGCCGGCATCACCGGCCATGTAACCCAGGGAATAGACCTGGACCAGAAACGCAATAGAAGCCACAATCACCAGCATGACAAGACTCAGGGGGTCGAGCAAAACGCCCACGGCAATCTCAAACTCCCCGGAGGCCATCCATGTCACAGCAGATTGCAGCGGGGCATCCATGTTCCAATGGCGGACCAAAAGACAAACCGCGCAGATCAGGGACACGGCCGCGGCAGCCACGGAAATGGCCGCAGCGGTTTTGGGCAGGCGCCGGAAAAACACCAGGATGGCCCCGAAGGCCGCCAGGGGCACAACAGCCGCGGTCCAGGCCAGGTAAAGCGAAATTTCGGGTACGGGTTGAAAAAGCATAAAAGTGTTAAGTTTTAAGTTTTAAGTGTTAAGGGGTCAGGGTCCGGAAGCCGGTTCACTGGCTTTTTCCGTGCCTGCGGGGCACCGGCTGTCTTCTGTGCATTGCGGATCCAGGCTTTGGGTCTGCCGGTATATGCAAACCACCATGGCCAGTCCCACTGATACCTCGGCTGCGGCCACGGCCACGATAAAAAGCGCCATGACCTGGCCTTCGATCTGTCCAAACTCCAGTCCCGCGCCCACAAACACTATGGCTGCGGCGTTTAACATGATCTCCAGGCCCACAATGATCATCATCAGATTCCTGCGGGTCAGGGTACAGATCATCC
The DNA here is from genome assembly GCA_018224315.1 of Desulfobacterales bacterium. Lineage (GTDB taxonomy): Bacteria > Desulfobacterota > Desulfobacteria > Desulfobacterales > Desulfosalsimonadaceae > Desulfosalsimonas. The sequence continues at coordinate 11,939 of JAGTVF010000247.1, forward strand.
CCATCAGAAACACAATGGCCCCAAGGAGCATGACATGGGTGTAGGGTACGATCATAAGGGCTCTTTTCTTTCAGATTGATTCCGTCTGCCCGCCCTGCCCAGGTGAAGGGCCCCGATCAGGGCCACCAGGAGCAGAAGCGATACCATCTCCACTGCCAGCCAGTGCCGGTCAAACAAATAAAATCCAAAGGCAAAGGGAGATGCCGCTGCCGCGGCCATGGGCCGGCCGGCCTCAGGGGCAGCCATAAACGCCAGCACCAAAGCGGCAGCAACGTATATCCCGCAGACTCCGAAAGCCGCTGCAAGGCGGCCGGCCGTTAAAGACCGCTCCCCTGCCGGAGCCGGACGGATCATCATGACAATAAACAGAAAAAGCACCATGATGGCCCCTGCATATATGATCACCTGGAAGACGGCCAAAAGCGGCGCGCCCAGAAGATAAAAGAGCAAAGCTGTTGCCAGAAACGAGACCACCAGGTAAAGCACTGCATGGACCATGTGCTTTCGGGTGATCGCCATTCCGGCCGAGACGATGATCAGCGCGGCAATGATATAGAAAAATACGGCGTAAACAGTCATATCCATCACGGCATATTGGTTCGGACATTGACCGGCGGGGCCTCGTTTGCGTGCCCGCCCTTTGGGCGGAAGGCGTCAGCCACACCGGCGTGATCATAAAAGTTGTAATTTCCATCCTTGCCGCAGTGGTTCACCTGAAGATCGGCCTTTTCTGCAACCATCTTCATGATGTCCCGGTCTGCGTGTTCAAAAGACGGGGTGAGCTGGATGGCCGAGGTGGGACAGGCCTCCTCGCAGAGCCCGCAGTAAATGCATCTGCCGAAATTGATCCGGAACCATGCGGCATAGCGCCGGCCTTGCTGGTTTTCGGCCGCCTGCATGGAAATGCAGTCCACCGGGCACGCAGCCGAGCAAAGATAGCAGGCCACGCAGCGCTCCCGGCCGTCGGGATCAGCAGTCAAAATGATGCGCGCCCTGGAGCGCGCCGGCAGGGGGCGCTTGTACTCGGGATACAGCTCCGTTGCCGGCCCGCGAAAAATATGTTTCAGCGTGGTATAAAAACCCGTGCAAAGCGAATGCACGATCCAGACCCATTTTCTCATATGCCCACCATCACAAAACCGGTGATCACGATATTGATCAGAGCTGCCGGAATCAGAAACTTCCATCCCAGATCCATGAGCTGGTCATAGCGGAACCGGGGCAAAGTGGCCCGGATCCAGATCATGGCCGTTACCACCAGTACAATTTTGGCCAGCAGCCACAGCGGGCCTGGCAAAAAAGGCCCCCGCCATCCCCCGAGGAAAAACACCGCTGTAAGGGCCCCGAGAACCTGAATCTGCACATATTCGCCCAGAAAAAACATCCCGAAGCGCATGCCGCTGTATTCCGTATGATAACCCGAGCCCAGCTCCGCCTCGGCCTCGGGCAGGTCAAAGGGAATACGCTTGCTTTCGGCCATGGCCGAGACAAAAAATATGACAAAGGCCAGGGGCTGGACCAGGACAAACGGCCTGCCCGCCTGGGCTTGCACAATATCGACCAGGCTCAGTGATCCCGCCAGCATAACCACCGGGACAATGGAAAGCCCCAGGGCCAGCTCGTAGCTGATCATCTGGGCCGCCCCCCGGATGCTGCCGAGCATGGCATACTTGGAATCAGAGGCCCATCCGCCCAGCACCACCCCGTAGACGCTCAAAGAAGCCATGGCAAAAACATAGAGCAGACCCACATTCATGTCTGTGACCACCATGGGAATCTTTCTGCCGCCCAGGTGCAGATCCGGTCCCATGGGCACAACCGCAAAGGTGAGCAGGGCTGTGCCGGTAACAACGGCCGGGGCGAACAAAAAAATCCGGCGGTGCGCCCCCCGGGGCATAACATCTTCTTTTGCCAGAAGCTTGATGCCGTCTGCAATGGGCTGGAGCAGACCAAAAATCCCGGCGCGGTTGGGCCCGATGCGGGCCTGGAATCGGCCCAGCAGCTTGCGCTCCAAAAGCACCAGATATGCGGCCAGCAAAAGAACGCCGGTTAAAATCACGCCGATCTTAAACATTAAAATAGCATATCCTGTGAGCCAGAGTCCCATTGCTGCTGCCTTGTGTTTACTGGTTCCAAACGGACCCTTTTTTGCCGCCACGGGCCGGCCCGTTTTTTAACAGTTATTGCGAAGGAAAAATCCGCACGCCTTCGGATCCCATGGTTTTGACCGGTGCGGTCACCGGATAGGCTTTTGTCATCCAGTCCATCATGGCCTCATGGCTGTCCGGGGGCGCCAGGCCCGCAATCTGCCAGGCGGCCAGCCAGGCCGGCGGCAGACCGCCGCCGGGGATCGCTGCGCCAATGACCCTGGGGGGATGACCGCCGGCTCCGGTAATGCGCACGGGCGTTCCCCCGGCATGGGCCGGCTGTGACCATTGGGCCCTTGCCTCCTGGTTGATATAGATTCCGCCGGCTTCAAAAACGCTGAAAACCGGGATGACAATATCGGCCCGGGAAACGAGTTCAGTGGCCACGCAGTCGGCTGCACACAAAAATTCCAGGCGCCTGAGCGCCCGGTCCAGACGATCCGGGTCCTGGCAAGTCTTCCAAAGATCGCTTTGCGCCGCCACCAGGGCCTTGATTTGCCCGGACTCCATACCTTTAATGAGTTCCTCCGGGGTACCGGGTTTGCCATTGAGCAAAATCCCGCCAAAGGTGTTGGCCATGGGCAGGATGCCAAACAGGCGGGCGTCTTTTTTGCTTTTGCGCAGCCATTGCACAAGGCCGGCGGCAGCAGACACGGTGGCCTGCCCACCAGCGGCTGTGCCGCATACAATCACCGGAGACCGGCTTTGGGCCAGTTGATCCCGTATTGCAGCCATATTCCGGCCGTGCCTGGAATCATTTTCGAAAAACCCGTTTCCTGTTGCCATACCAGATACCAAACCCGGGATTTCATCGGCTGCGGCTGAAACCTGCCGGAATGCAAAAGGCCATTCAAGGTCTCTGGGATCAATGGCGAAAACCCCTGCCCCTGCACGCCATGCCTGGCGCATGGCCAGGGCCAGCATGGGGGCCTCGCGCAGGGGATCTGCGCCCACAGCCAGAATCATGTCCGCAGATTCAACGGCTTTCATGGATACAGCATTTTCCCGGCTCAGGCCGGACACGGCCGCTGCCGCGCCCGGGCCAGCGGCCAGGTCATCGAAAAAAAATCCCCGCCAGGACCGGATTTGACACAAATGATGCCACGCAGCCAGAGCTTCCAGGCTGCTTCGCCCGGAGCCCGCAACCGCAATGGCGCCGGGGCCGTATTGTTTCTCCAGGTCATTGATGCGCCCGGCCGCGGCAGCCGCGGCCTTTTGCGGGGCCATGGTTTTTTTGTCCACTCGGCCCTGCCTGGGCCGTTTTTCCGAATTGACCCAGGAAAATCCATACCGTCCGCGATCACAGATAAAGGCACCGTTGACCGCCTGGCTGTAACCTGCCTCCAGGCGAACCACCTGTCTGTACCGGGCAGAGACCCGGATGCTGCAGCCCAGGCTGCAGGTGGTGCACACGCCGCTGCTTTGCTCAAAATCCCATTTGCGCCCGGTGTAGCGCGACGGTTTGTCCGTGTAGACCCCTGTGGGACAAATATCGATGAGGTTTCCGGAAAACGGATTTTCAAGCACGCCGTCCTTGTATCGTCCGAAATAAATCCGCTGGGCAATGCCCATAACCCCGAGGTCTTTGTATCCGCAGTATTCCTGGTAAAACCGGGAGCAGCGGTAGCACTGAATACAGCGGTTTTCCTCGTGGCTGATCAGCGGTCCCAGGTACTGATCCGCATATGTGCGCTTTTTGCCGGAAAACCTGCGAATACCGTGGCCGCCGGCCACCGTGAGATCCTGGAGCAGACAGTGGCCGCCTTCGTCACAGACCGGGCAGTCATGGGGATGGTTCATCATCATCCACTCAATGACATGCCTTCTGAAATCCACAGCCTCGGCATCGTCTGTGGAGACCACCATGCCGTCTTCGGCCTCGACCATGCAGCTCATCTCAATGCCCTCGACCGGGCCGTCTATGAATTTCACCGCACAGACCCGGCAGGCGCCAACCGCCCCGAGTTCGGCAAAATAGCAGAACCGCGGAATATAGATCCCGGCGCTTTGGGCCGCATCAATGACCCGGGTGCCTTTGGCCACCTGGATTTTTTTGTTGTCAATGATGAGATCCGGCATTGTCTCCGCCTGCTTGCCCGTCTTGAAACGGGCATCGTTGATTTTCGATATGGGCCGTGACCTCTTCATGAAAATTCTCGATCAGGCCCTGCACCGGAGCCGCGGCACCGGGGGCAAATGCGCAAAAGGAATATTTCATGTGCCCGCACATTTTCCGGATGATTTCAATGTATTCGGCCCGGCCCTGCCCGGCCTCGATGCGGTTTAGCAGATCCAGGATATAGGGCAGCCCTTCCCGGCAGGGCGTGCACCAGCCGCAGGATTCCCTTGCAAAAAAGGTCATCAGGTTGACGGCCACCTGCACCAGGCAGGTCTTGTGATCAAAGACCATGACCGCGCCGGTGCCCAGCCGATAGCCCTTTTCTTTCATATCCCCGTAATCAAGCCGGACATGATACATGGATTCGGGCATCAGCCGGGTGGAGGCCCCGCCGGGCATGCACGCCTTAAACCTTGAACCCGGGATCATGCCCCCGGCATGTTCTTCAATCAGCTCAGAGAGCCGGACGCCCATGGGCAGTTCAAAACAGCCGGGGTTATTGACTTTGCCGCTGACGGAAAACACCTTTGTGCCGGCCCCGCTATCGGTCAGGGCCAGGGATTGAAACCATTGCGCCCCGTTGTTTAAAACATGGGGCACGCAGCACAGGGTTTCAACATTTTGCACCTCTGTGGGCAGCTGCCACAGCCCCCTTGTGGTAGGATAAGGCGGCGGCCGCCGGGGGTTGGCCCGCTTTCCCTCCAGGGCGTTGATCAGCGCCGTGCCCTCCCCGCAGATATACCGGCCGGCACTGCGATGGACCACCAGCTCACAGTCGCGGCCGGAGCCGAGAATGTTTTTGCCGGCAAACCCGGCATCCCGGGCGATCTGAATCTCGCGTTCCAGAATCCGGGCAGCGTTTTCATATTCCCGCCGGATGAAAATCACGGCAATTTCCGCCTCAATTGCCCGGGCGGCCAGCACAATGCCTTCAATGAGCTGGTGGGGATCGGCATGGATCAGCACCCGGTCCTTGAAAGTGCCCGGCTCCATCTCATCGGCATTGCACACCAAATATCTCGGGTGCGGGGCGTCTTCCGGGACAGTGGCCATTTTTTTCCCGATGGGAAACCCGGCACCCCCGCGGCCCAGAAGCCGGGCCTCAAGCAGTATTTCCCGGATATCCCCGGGTGAGGGGTCGTTTTTGACAAAAGCCTTTTCAAGGGCCTGATAACCGCCGCTTTGCCGGTATTCATCCATTGTGGCGATCCGGCCGGGCTTTCGGTTTTGGAGCAGTACCCGGGGATGCATTTATTTTTCCCGCCTGAGGTCTTCAATGATTTGATCAAATTTTTCCGCTGTCAGTTCTCCGTACACCGTCTGGTTGATCATCAGGGCCGGGGCCAGATCGCAATAGCCCAGACAGCATACCGGAAGCAGGGAAAACAGGCCATCATGTGTGGTCTGGCCCATTTGGATGCCGAGTTTTTCCTGCATGTGCTCCACAAAGGATTCATAACCGGCCGTCATCTGGCAAATCACGCTGTCACAGACATGGATGACGTATTTTCCCACCGGCTGTCTGTAGATGTAGTTGTAAAAGGTTGCCAGTTCCTCGAGCTCCAAAGGATGCATCTGTAAAAGCCCTGCGGTCTGCTCCAGGGCCTCGTCTGAAAACCAGCCGTAGAACTGCTGGACTTCGAGCATTACGTCAATGACCATTTCCCTGGGTCGCCCGGTGCGGCGCAGCCGTTTTTCCACTTCATTGATGTAAGTTTCAGGCAGCATTTGTCTTTTACCTGTCAATATCTGCCGGGGTGTAGTCATGTGCGCCGATAATGGCAATGAAATCGGCAATGGTCGCACCTTTGCAGATTTTGGCAAACGCCTGGACGTTGGTAAAGCTCGAACTGCGAATGCGCACCCGGTAGGCAAAGCCCAGTCCGTCGCTGACAACGTAGTAACCCTGCTCGCCCCGGGGATTTTCCGTTGCTGCATACGCCTCGCCCGCAGGGATTTTGGGTCCCCGGGAGACGTTTATAAAATGGTGGATCAGGCTTTCAATGTCTTTTAGCATGTCCTGTCTTTGGGGCACCCCGCAGCGGTAGTCTTCGGAGACGTATCTTCCCTTTGGCATCCGGTCGATGGCCTGCCGGATGATGCGGGCACTTTGCCGGCATTCCTCGGCCCGCAGGCGAAACCGGGTCCAGCAGTCGCTGACCGTATCAATGGGCACGTCAAATGCCAGGCTGTCATAAACCGAATAAGGCATGTTTTTGCGCAAATCCCAGTTGACCCCGGTGGACCTGAGATTGGGGCCGGTGACGCCCAGATCCATTGCATCGTGTTTTTCCATCAGGCCCACATCCACGGTCCGGGCCCGGAAAATCGGATTTTGCAAAGTTATTTTTTCATATTCGGCCAGTCTTTTGGGAAACACCCGCAAAAAGGCCTCCACGGGTTCTCTCCAGCCTTCGGGCAGATCAGCGGCCACACCGCCGGGCCGGAAAAACGCGGGATGGAGACGGCCGCCGGAGATCATCTCCACGATATCCATGATCATTTCCCGGTCCCGGAAGGCATAGAAGTTGGGCGTCATCGCGCCCACGTCATTTGCCGTAATGCCCATGTAGGCCATGTGATTGGCAATCCTGGAAAGTTCGGCAAACAGCACCCGGATGTATTCGGCGCGCTCGGGCACGGTGATGCCCGCGATTTTCTCCACGGCCAGGACATAGGGAAACTCGTTTGCCGCACCCACCAGATAATCCACCCGGTCGGTGTAGGGAATATACTGGATCCAGTGCTGGCGCTCGCCGATTTTTTCCGCCCCCCGGTGATGGTAGCCGATATCCATGTCCAGGTCGGTAATGGTCTCTCCCTCCATTTTTGCGATATACCGGATAATGCCATGGGTGCCGGTGTGGTGGGGGCCGATGTTTAACACATAGGACTCGCCGTCGTCATCCACCCGGTAAAACTGCTCCCCGGCCCTGGGCTGAAGGTCGCGGGCGTCGGCCAGGGTGTAGGCGGGCATATCCGTGGCCCTGCCATGGTATGATTTTCGCAGCGGATGGCCCTGCCATCCCTCGGGCATCAAAAGCCGGCGCAAATTTGGATGCCCGGAAAACCGGATGCCAAACATGTCATAGATTTCCCGCTCATACCAGCTAGCGTTTTGCCAAAGATCATGGATGCTTTGCATCTCCGGGTATCTGCCGTACAGGGCCGCCCGGATGCGGACCCGCACGGCCGGATCAAAGGCCAGCAGATGATACACCAGGGTGAAATCCGGATAATGCTCCGGATGCTGCCGGGCGGACTGGTCGATTGCGGTATAATCCTCCAGACGCAGAAACCGGGGTCTGGATTTAAATTTAAGAAACCGCAAAACCTCGACTACCCGGCTTTTGTCCACATCCACGGTGAGCATGTCCGCGCTTTTTTCCGCAGGTACCGCGGCATCGCCGAAATGCCGGACCAGTTGCGATTTGACTTCGTTTTCAACCGGGCTCAGGGTGATCTGCGCCGCAGGCGGGCTCCACATATACTGTGCCCGGGTTCCGCAAAAATCCGGCGGGGTCACGGAAGTGCCCCGTATGGGGATTGCGTTCATGCCCGGTCCCCGGGTGTCACGTGTCTTGGTTTGGCCGTCGACGAGCACGGGAGCAGTGGTTCCCTGGCTGCCGCCGGCCATATGAAAGACCTTGCCCGACGGCCGTTCCTCGGACTGGATTTTTTTCTGCAGCAGATTCAGACCCTGGAGTACCGCTTCAGGCCGGGGCGGGCATCCCGGGATATAAACATCCACGGGCAGAATCTGGTTGACCCCCTGGACCACCGAGTAAACATCATACATCCCGCCGGTATTGGCGCATGATCCCATGGATA
>JAGTVF010000248.1 GCA_018224315.1 Desulfobacterales bacterium
CGCCGACTTCCACCAGGCCCATGAACAGATCGGCATTGGCCACCACCCGGTCAGATGCCAGGCAGACCTCGCATCCGCCGCCCAGGGCCAGGCCGAACGGAGCGGCCACCACCGGGTAGGGGGCGTATTTGGAAGCCAGGATGCTTTCATGCACGGTCTTGATGAAATCATCGATTTCAGAAAACTTGCCCTCTTTTGCCAGGCCGAGCATAAAGGACAGGTCCCCGCCTGCGGAAAACGGAGCCGGCATGCCCGAGGCCTGATTGCCGATGACCACGCCCACGCCGTTTTCAGCCACATATTTGTGGGCCTCGATCATAAATTCGATCATTTCGCGGTTGACCGAATTCATCTTGGAATGAAACTCGATATCAAAGACCCCGTCGCCAAGATCGATCAAAGAGCAGGATCCCGAGGTTTTGACCACCTTGTTTTCCTGGCGCAGGTTATAGAGGCTGATCTGCTTTTCGCTGACCGGCACGGGCTTGTAGGCGCCAGAGGCAAAATCATAGAAATATTTTTTGCCGTCTTCGATCTTGTAGAAGGTCTTGTTGCCCGCATCCAGAAACTTCTTGATTTTTTCCGGCACGGTACGGCCTTCTTTTTCCATCTTTTCCACGGATTTTTGCACCCCGATGGCTTCCCATGCCTCAAACGGGCCCATTTCAAAATTGTAGCCCCATTTCATGGCATTGTCGATGTCCACGATGGTATCGGAAATCTCGGGAATCCGGTTGGCCGCATAAATCAGGCTGGTGGCCATGACATCCCAGGCGTACTTGCCGGCCTTGTCGTCGGCATAAACAATGGTCTGCATTTTTTCCGGAAGAGAGGCCTTTTTCTTGGCCTCTGCCAGGCAGGGGAAATCAACCTTGCCGTATTCCTCATAATCCAGGGTCTCGGGATTGATCACCTTGCGGATGGTTTTCCATTCCGGGGTGATTTCCTTTTTGTAAAACCCGCCCTTGGTTTTGTTGCCAAGAATGTTGTTGTTGACCATTTTTTCAACAAATGCGGGCAGGGCCATGGTGTCGCGCATTTCATCGTCGGGACACATGTCGTAGCAATTCTTGGCCACGTGATACATGGTATCCAGTCCCACCATGTCGGCAGTCTTGAATGTAGCGGTCTTGGGCCGGCCCATGGGCTGGCCGAAAATCGCGTCCACCTCGGGAATGGTCAGGCCGTGCTCGAGCATGGCGTGCATGGCTTTGCCCATGCCCTGGATACCAATGCGGTTGCCGATGAAATTGGGGGTATCCTTGGCCCATACAATGCCTTTGCCGAGGTATTTTTCACAGAAATCAGCCATGAACTGAAGCACGTCCCGGCTTGTATCCGGGCCGGGGATGATCTCCAGCAGGTGCATGTAGCGCACCGGGTTGAAAAAATGGGTGCCCAGAAAATGCTTTTTCATGTCATCGCTGAGATCCTGGGACATTTCCTTTAAGGGAATGCCCGAGGTGTTGGAGCTGATCACGGTGCCCTTTTTGCGCACGTTGTCGATCTTTTTGAACAAATCCTGCTTGATTTTCACATTTTCCACCACCACTTCCAAAATCCAGTCAACATCGGCGAGTTTGTCAATGTCGTCTTCCAGGTTACCGGTGGTGATCAGTGCCGGGTCGCTTTTTTTGTCCATAAAAAGCGGCGGCTTGGACTTGATGGCGTCATCCAGGCCCTTTTCCACGATCCGGTTGCGGGCCTTGGGATCCTTTTTCTCCTCATCGGAGAGATCAAACGGAACAATGTCGAGCAGCAGGGTCTTGATGCCTGCACTGGCAAGCAGGGCGGCGATTCCGCCCCCCATGATCCCGGAACCCACAACAGCTGCCTTTGCGATCCTTCTTTGCATAACGTACCTCCTGATATATTGGTTTAAACCAGCAAAACTAGGGTAAAACGCTTTTGATTTATACTGAGCATCCGGTCAATTAAATGCGCCGAAAGCCTGCTTTTGGTAAAAACCATTTATCTATCAGACCAGCAGACCCCAAGTCAAGGAAAAAACCAGAAACAAATCCCGGCAAAACCGCCTGAATTTAAGAAAAAATCTGCTGTCTGGCCCGGACTGTCCAAAAGGCCGCACAACTACCACCGCAGCTATCGCACCGGCGGTTACCCCGGCTGTCGGCCATGATGCCGGTCCGGGGATGGTTTGCGAGTCGCATTGAGCGCGCAAGCGGTCAGCAGGGAGCAAGCCGTCCCCGGACCGGCATCATGCGAAATCCCGGGAAAAAATACAAGTCTGCGATTGCCAGTGGGAAAACAATGCGGTTGACATTTTTGGCGGATTTTACTTTGATGCACCCTTAAAGTCTGATTACAGATGGCAAAAAACATGACAAAATATCCATTTTGGCATTATGATATGGATATCAGCGGCAATGGCCGGAGACGTACTGCATCGTCTGGCCATAAACCCAAAATGTTGACCAACACCCCCAAAAACCCCGGAAAAGGACACCCGCAAATGCGGACAAAAAAATGGTTTTCCATCATGGCTGTTATTGGCCTGCTCTGCCTGTCAGCCGGCATGCCCCAGGCGTCCGAAAAAAAAGACCCTGCGGACCCAAAAACCGTGGAGGCGGTGATTGAAAAACTAAACGATCACTACGGGGAAAAAAATTTCACCGCGGATTTCCGCCAGAAATCCACCCTCAAGGCCATGGACATCACCGACACCGCCGAAGGCCGGGCGTGGTTCAAGCACCCGGGAAAAATGCGCTGGCAATATGAGGCGCCCGAGACCTATCTTATTGTCACAGACGGCCAGACCCTGTGGATTCACCGCCCTGCTGACCGCCAGGTGGTGGTCGGCGATGCGGCCGCACATTTCGGCGGCGGCCGGGGAGCCAGCTTTTTGGCTGACTTCACCCGCATCACAGACGTTTTCAGGGCCTCGCTTACCGAATCCGATGACCCGTCCTGGCGCATCAAACTGATACCCCGCAAGCAACAGGGCGATCTTGAGCAGATCCACATGGAGGTCAACCGTAAAAGCCTTGAAATCGAGCAGGTCACAACGGAAAACGTCTATGGTGACATCACCCGGATTGTATTTGAAAATGTGGCGTTTCACCCGGAAATGCCGGACCGGCTGTTTGACTTTGAGATCCCGGCGGGCGCAGATGTCATCCAAATGGAAAATTAATGCGATTGCATGCACCAACATCCCAATCTAAGAAAATATTGCCAGCAGAAGAAAACAGGACACCATGAACCCGGAAATTATTCAAAAAATCAAAAACTTTGCCCGAAAACAAAACGCCCTGATCCTGGCCCACAATTACCAGCCGCCGGAAATCCAGGACCTGGCGGACTTGTGCGGCGATTCCCTGGAACTGAGCATAAAGGCTGCTGAAACCAGTGCCGATGTGGTGGTGTTCTGCGGCGTGCACTTCATGGCGGAGACCGCATCCATTCTTTGCCCGGACAAGACCGTGCTGCTGCCCCGGCCCGATGCCGGATGCCCCATGGCCGACATGGTCACGCCCGCGGCCCTGGAAAAAAAACTCAAAACCCTGCCGGAAATGCCGGTGGTCACGTATGTGAATTCACCGGCTGCGGTCAAGGCCCTTTCCACTGTCTGCTGCACTTCGGCCAATGCCGTGAAAGTGGCCCGCAGCCTGGATGCAGATGAAATCCTCATGACCCCGGACCGGAACCTGGCCGCCTATACCGCGGCACAAACCGGCATCACCATTCACGCATGGGACGGGTACTGCCCCTATCACGAACAGCTGACCCCGGAAATGGTCAACCAGATCCGGCGGCGGCATCCAGGGGCTGTTTTCATGGCCCATCCCGAATGCCGGCCAGAGGTGACGGCCATGGCCGATGTGGTGACATCGACTTCGGGAATGCTGATGTTTGCCCGGCAATCCCAGCACACCGAGTTTATCGTGGGAACCGAAACCGGCCTGATTTACCCCCTTGAAAAAGCCAATCCAGGCAAACGGTTTTATCCGGCTTCGGAAAAAATGTACTGCACGGACATGAAAAAAATCGCTGCCGAACATGTGGCCGAAACCCTGGCGCACTTGTCCGGCGAGGTCCGGGTTCCGGAGGAAATCCGGAACCCGGCGCTTTCAGCTGTCCGGAAAATGCTGTCCATCCGGTAAGCCCGGGGCCTACCAGCCAATTGTCAGATAATCATGGATGGAGTTGGCCGCGTCTCTTCCCGCGCCCATGGCAAGGATCACCGTGGCCTGGCCCGTGACAATGTCGCCGCCGGCCCACACGCCTTTTTTGGTGGTTTTGCCGGTTTTGGGGTCGGCAATGATATAACCCCATTTGTTCAGGGAAATCTCGGGATCCGACTGGGTCAGCAGGGGATTGGCGTCAGCACCCACAGCCACCACCGCAAGGTCGCAGTCGAGCAGAAACTCGGAGCCTTCAACGGCAACCGGCCGCCTGCGGCCGGATTCATCCGGTTCGCCAAGTTCCATCTGCAGGCACTTCATCTGCACCACCCGGCCGTTTTCATCCCCGACAAACGCAATGGGGCTGGTGAGAAGATAAAACTCAATGCCCTCTTCTTCGGCATGATGAATTTCCGCAGCCCGGGCCGGCATCTCATCACGGCTTCTGCGATAGACAATGCGCACCTTTTCCGCTCCCAGGCGCATGGCCGTTCGGGCCGAGTCCATGGCCACGTTGCCCGCACCCAGAACCGCCACGTTTTTGCCCTTGGCCAGGGGCGTATCATATTCGGGAAACCGGTAAGCCTTCATCAGGTTGGCCCGGGTCAGGTATTCGTTGGCCGAATAAATGCCAATGAGATTTTCCCCAGGGATATTGAGAAATTTGGGCAAGCCGGCACCCACACCGATATAAACCGCATCATAGCCGTCCTCAAACAATTCATCCAGGCTCACGGTGCGTCCCACCACGTTGTTGCATTCAATTCGCAGGCCCAGCTTTTCAAGACCCGCCACCTCGCAGGCCACGATTTCCTTGGGCAGACGGAATTCCGGGATGCCGTAAACCAAAACGCCGCCGGGTTTATGGAAGGCTTCAAGAAGGGTGACCTCATGTCCCTTGAGCAGCAGGTCGCCGGCCACTGTCAGCCCGGAGGGCCCGGAGCCCACAATGGCCACTTTTTTGCCCGTGGGCGCTGCCTTTGCCGGAAATTCACAGGCGACTTCCTCCCGGGCGCGGTCTGCCACAAACCGTTCCAGGTTGCCAATGGCCAGGGGCTGATCTTTTTTGCCGAGGATGCATTCGCCCTCGCACTGAATTTCCTGGGGGCAGACCCGGCCGCAGATGGCCGGCAGGCTGTTTTTGCCCCAGATGGTTTGAATGGCGTTTTCAAAATGGCCTTCGGCGATCTGGCCCACAAACCCGGGGATATCCACCTCGACCGGACATCCGGTCACGCAGGCGGGCTTTTTGCATTGCAGGCAGCGCTGTGCCTCTTTCACAGCCGTTTCCGGACTGTAGCCCAGCGGGACTTCCTCAAAATTTCGCCGCCGCACCTCCGGGGCCTGTTCCGGCATGGGCTGACGCGGGATTTTTTCCTTTTTGGATGCTTTTTGTGTCATCTTGCTTCCTCCGTGGCCTCCGGGGAGGCCATATTCATCAATCGGTTTGATGCAATCTGCAGTATTGCTCGTAAGCGGCCTTTTCCTCCTGGGCATAAGCATTGAGCCGCTGCATCAGTCCGTCGTAATCGACCTTGTGGCCGTCGAATTCCGGGCCGTCCACGCAGGCAAACTTGGTTTCATCGCCCACCGACACCCGGCATCCGCCGCACATCCCGGTTCCGTCAATCATGATCGGATTGAGACTGACAAGGGTTTTGACATTGTATTCATAGGTGAGTTTAGAGACGAACTTCATCATGGGCACCGGGCCGATGGCCACCACCAGGTCCGCTTTGTGATTGTCCAGGACATCCTTTAACACCTCGGTGACAAAACCCTTGTGCCCGTATGAACCGTCATCGGTGCACACATGGAGTTGATCGGATGCGGCTTTCATCTTGTCTTCAAGCAGCAGCAAATCCTTATTCCTGGCGCCGATAATGCTGATCACCTCGTTTCCGGCCTCCTTAAAACCCCGGGTAATGGGAAACAGCACCGCCACACCCGTACCGCCGCCAACACAGACGACTTTGCCGAGTTTTTCAATATCCGTGGGCTTTCCCAGGGGCCCGATGACGTCCTGGTAGCCGTCTCCAACCGCAAGGGTCTGAAACAGGGCCGTGGACTTGCCCACCACCATATAAATCACGGTGATGGTGCCGCGCTCCGGATCCAGATCCGAGATGGTCAGCGGAATCCGCTCTCCGGTTTCATTGGCTTTCAGGATGACAAACTGGCCGGGACGGGCCTTGGCCGCGATCCGCGGCGCCTCGATCTCATTTAGGACAACCGTGTCATCCGCCATGGTTTCTCGTTTGACGATTTTAAACATGCGCTTTCCTCCAGTAATTCAATTCAGCCCGTTACCCTTGGGCAAAACCGGGTTTTTTGTCCAAGGGCCGGTTTACATTTGCATGCGGGGCAGATATACGCGAAACGTGCTGCCCTGACCCGGTTGGCTGTCAACCTGGATGCGGCCGTGATGGGCCTCAACAATGCTTTTGACAATGGCAAGCCCCAGTCCGGTGCCGCTGATGGGCCGTGTCTGCTCGGTCTTTACCCGGTAAAAGCGCTGGAAAATCCGCTCCTGATCCTCCGGGTCAATGCCGAATCCCGTGTCTGAGACGGAAAAAACCGCAAAATTGTCCTCAACCCCCGCAGAAATCCGGATTTGTCCGCCTTCCGGGGTATAGCGGATGGCATTGGAGATCAGGTTGGCCATGACTTCGCACAGATTGGTACGATTGCCCATGGCGGTTACCGGCCCATCGGTTGGCAGCACTTGCATGTCAATGGATCCGGCTTCTGCCTTGGGCCTGTATAAATCCGCCTGCTCTGCCATCAGTGCGGCGATATCCACCTCTTCTCTTTCCTGGTGAATCAATCCGGATTCAATTTTGGCCAGATCCAGCAGTTCACCCGAAAGGGTGGTCAGAGATTTGATCCGCTCGGTGACCCGGCCCAGGATTTCAGCCTGCTTGTCGTTGACCTCGCCGGCCAGACCGGATTTCACATTATCGAGGAGCATCAGCACCGAATTCAGCGGGCTTTTGATCTCGTGGGCCACCATGGACACAAAATCCGATTTGACCTGGTCCAGGTGTTTTAACGTGGTAATATCGTTTAACACGGTCACCGTTCCCAGATTCCGGCCCAGCCGGTCCCGGAAGGGTATGCATGTGGCGCCCAGAATCGTTTCCTTGTCTTCTGATTCCCCGTTGATCCGGATCTCCTCGGTGATCTCGGCAAAACTGCCGGAGGACTGACCCAGGGCCTGATCGATCATTTCCAGCAGCACGGAATCAGTAACGATTTCTTCCACCAGGCAGCCCTGAACATTTGTGCGGGTGGCGGCGATCATTTTCAGAAAAGCCGGGTTGGCCAGGGCCACTTTCTTCTGATTGTCGGTGGTCAGCACGCCGTCGGCCAGCAGGTTGATCAGCACCCGCATGCGGGACTTTTCCGTGGAAATGTCCTGAAGGGTGCGGATAAACTCTATGGCCTTTCGCACCACCAGCCGCAGATCCCCGGGGGAGAAAGGCTTGGGCAGAAAATCAAAGGCTCCCTTTTTCATGGCCTCGATGGAGTGCTCAATGGTGGCGTAACCGGTAATCACAATGATCACCGTATCCGGATGAAGGGACTTAACCCGGGTGAGCACCTCAAAACCAGACAGCCCCGCCATCATCAGATCCAGCAAGATGATGTCAAAGTGGGCCTCCTGGATTAGCTGCAGACCGTCTTCGCCGTTGCAGGCGCAGGCCACCTCAAATCCCTCCTCGGTGAGCATACGCTCACAGGCATCCCGGATCCGTTCCTCATCATCGACGACCAGCACCCTTGGCTGGAAAAAAATCTCCTCGACATTTCCCCGTACCGTTGTATCGCCTTCGGCCTCCGGACTCCGGGAGGGCTGTTGCATATATTCTTCTTGGTCGTGATTTATGGTCATTTTTTCCTCTTAACTTTCTGCCGGGATGTACTGGGGAAGTTCCAGCAGAAACGTTGTGCCCGCCGGCCCGGTTTGTTTAACCGAAATCCGGCCGCCGTGTTCCTCCACAATGCCGTAGGCAATGCTTAAGCCCAGACCGGTGCTTTTGCCCTTTGGCTTTGTGGAAAAAAAGGGGTCAAATATCTTGTTGAGATTTTCTTCGGCAATGCCCGGTCCGGTATCGGCAATTTCCAGAAAAACCTTTTGGGCCGATTTGTTGCGATAAGTGCGCACAGTGAGCTCACCCCTGCCGCCCATGGCATCGGCGGCATTGATAATCAGATTGATAATCACCTGGCTGAGCTTGTTGGTATCCACGTTGATCAGCATCATTTCTTCGCCGAGTTCTTTTTGAATGCCGATGTTGCGAAAAATCTTCTGGTCCCGGGTCAGTCGAAAGCTCTGCTCCACCAGCTTGTTGATATGAATGATCTGACGGCGCGAATCCGTGCTCCGGCTGTAGACCAGCAGGCTTTTGACAATCTCCTTGCACCGGTTGGCATCCTCAATAACGCATTCAAGATCCTTTCTCAGGGGATTGCCGGGCTCCAGATGCTCCAGGGCCATACTCGAATACATTAAAATACCGGTAAGCGGATTGTTGATCTCATGGGCCACGCCGGCTGCCAGCTGTCCCAGGGAAGCCATTTTCTCAGACTGGGCCAACTGCTGCTGGGCGTCCTTGAGCTTTTTTTC